>DATKEE010000363.1:0-10149 GCA_035544555.1 Candidatus Methylomirabilota bacterium | reverse complement strand
GCCTGAAGGCGGGACACCCAACCGGGGGTTTTCAAAACACGCTCTTACGGGTTTTCCCCATGCGCACTGTCCGCGCCCCCGGCGTGAACCACACGCGCTTTCTTCGAGCCGGCGACCGCGGCTGAAGCGGCAATCCACGCCGGATCTACGTATTCTTGACGAAGAGTTTCCCCGGAAGCTGGCGGATCACCCGTTTCATCTCCAACCCGAGCAACGCCACGGAAACCGCCGACGCGGGCAGCCCGGACCCGCGAATCACTTCGTCGATGCAGGACTCCCCGTCGCCCAAGGCGTCGTAAACCCTCTGTTCGGTTTCGGAAAGGGTCATGGCGGGCAGGGCGGCCGGACTGTGTGAATCCGGACCGGCGGGGCGCGCGGGAAAGAGGTATTCGAATTCACTGAGGATGTCGTCAGCCCCTTCACAAAGTTTCGCGCCCCTCTTGATCAGATCGTGGCAACCCTTGCTGCGGGGGGAATCGATCCGCCCCGGCACGGCAAAGACCTGACGTCCATAATCGGTGGCCATGTTGGCGGTGATGAGCGCGCCGCTGGTGAGATTGGCCTCGACGACCACAGTGCCCAGGGTCATGCCGGCGACGATGCGATTGCGGATGGGGAAGGATTGTTTGTCGGCCGGACGGTTGAAAGGAAACTGGGTGATGACGGCGCCGTTGGCGGCGATGCGTTCGAACAGTTCGACGTTTTCCGGAGGGAAGATCAGGTTGATGCCGGTGCCCATGACGGCGAGCGTCCGGCCTCCGGCGTTCAATGCGCCCTGATGGGCCGCGGTGTCGATGCCCCGGGCGCCACCGCTCACGACCGTGACACCGACGTAAGCGAGTTGGTAGGCGAGCTTCCGCGCGACCTCGAGACCATAATGAGTGGTGAGCCGCGACCCGACCATGGCCACCGCGTTCTTGTCCTTCTCGGTGATCCGTCCCTTGACATAAAGCACAATCGGCGGGTCGTAGATCTGGCGCAGCAGGTCCGGATAATCCTCGTCGTCCCGGGTGAGAATCGAGCAGCCATAATCCTCGATCCGCTTGAGTTCGGCGCTCAGATCCGTGGTGCTCTCCCATCCTACGATGGCCTCCGCGGTGTCCCCGCCGATGCCGGGCACGCGCAGCAGTTCCGCCCGGGTCGCCCGAAGGATGGCGGGAGGATCTCCAAAATATTGCAACAACTGGCGGACCCGTACAGGCCCCACGTGTTCGATCAGGTTCAACCCCACCCACGCTTCCCTGGCGTTCATGGGCGCGAGTTTAATCACAGCCGGGCGTTCGGCAAGTCCGCAGGAAAGCGGCGCGGCGATTCTGCTTTTGGCCCGGAGTGGCGCCGGCGGCTGTGATGGACAGCGGGTGAGAAGAGAACGGTCCGCGAAGAATGGATCGGGGACGTGAATTGCGTGTCCTGCCCGGAACGGAAAGTCAGAGCGTCGTTACCTCCGCTGCTACGCGATGGAATCGGCGTTGCGCCCGGCTCCAATTTGCGGCTGGCAAAACGCGGCCCATTTCCCATGCTCCAACGCCGGCGAGGCGCGGTCCGCCGCATCGCCTTGAATCATGTTGCCCGCATTCCTCGCCACCGTTCTGTTCTCGGTCTCCGCCGTGTCCGGCAATCGCCTGGCGCGATGGCTGGGCGGCAACCTGGCCAACTTCGCGCGCCTGTTACTGGCCACGTTGCTCCTTGCGCTGTGGGCTCACAGTTTTGGATCGGGCCTTCAAGGCGCGGCGCTGCCGATCTTTTTCATGAGCGGATGCATCGGGTTCGGCCTGGGGGATCTGGCCCTGTATCAGGCGCTGCCTCGCATCGGCTCAAGGCTCACGATTCTACTGGTGCAGTGTCTGGCAGCCCCGTTCGCCGCGCTCACCGAGTGGATCTGGCTGGGCACCACGCTCACCCCGGCCGAATTGCTCAGCGGCGCGGTCATCCTCACCGGTGTCGGACTCGCGGTGGCGCCCCGCGAGCATCTGCACCTGCCGACGAAGACACTGGTCTGCGGCGTCTGTTTCGGCGTGCTCGCCGCGCTCGGCCAGGGTTGGGGAGCGGTGTTGAGCCGGAAGGCATACGACACAGCCGCATTGGCGGGCGAGTCCATCGATGGCATGACCGCGGCGTATCAGCGGATTCTGGGCGGGGTGTTGATCGCCGGACTCCCGATGCTGTGGCTCCTCCTGAGGGGTAGGACCCGCGATCCCATGCGGATCCGGGTCGGGAACGATGCCGGACCGGGAATTTGGAGGCGTTCTAGCGGCTGGCTTTTGGTGAATGCGCTGTCCGGCGCGGTCCTGGGTGTGGGCTGTTATCAATGGGCGTTGGAAACCACTCCCAGCGGAATCGTGCTGCCCATTGTCGCCACCACACCCCTTGTGATCATCCCGTTCGCCTACTTCATCGAGCACGACAAGCCGGGCGTCCGCAGTCTGCTCGGCGGGATGCTGGCGGTGATCGGAGTGATCGGGCTGACGCTGGCAGCGCGCTGAGTCGGGTCTCAGAGCCTGTTTTAAAAATCGAAGGGGTCCTTCCATTTTTAAAACAGGCTCTCAAAGGACTCGGGGTTCTGGCGGAAACCCCTGAAGACCGCCGGCGAGCGCAAGCAAAATCGTGGCAGCGGAGGACTTTTTCCAGTTGGCACCCGCAAGTCACCGGCTGTAGCGTCGCCGGAAGTCATCGAACCGGGACCTTCGCTTCGCCTGTCCTCGCGCCCGGTTCGCGGGATGACTGGAATGAATCGAGATGCACGAACTGAATCCAACCGCGTTGCCGGACTTCCGGATGTTGGCCGGGGACTGCGTGTCCCTGGCCGAGCAGCTCGGTTCCACGACGGATCTGGTCACACTCGATGAGACGGCCTCACGCTTGAAGCTCCGGCGTGTGGAGTCGCCGGCCGATCTGGAGGCCTTTCTGCGGGATTATCTCGACCAGGTGCTGTTGCCGATTGAGTTCCCGCTGATTCAGGAGGCGTTCGAACGGGCTCAACGCAATGAACTGCGGGAACTCATTGCGATCGATCAGCGGCTGGCCCGTGACCGAATGATGGCGCCGTTTGCGGAAGCGAGCCGCCGGATCGGACGCGCCCGGCTGCGACGGCTGCGTCCCTTGCGCGATCATCGATTGGTGCAGCGCTACGTGAAGGCGCTGGACGAAGGAACCGTCCACGGGTGGCACACCCTGGTCTATGGCGTGACTCTGGCGGTGTACAGCCTGCCGCTCCAGCAGGGGCTCCTTCATTACGCGCAACAAACCCTCCATGGATTCACGCTCGCGGCCGCCGCGGCCCGCGGTTTCGGCGAGAGCGAATGCCGGCAGGTGATCGAACGGGCCTTCGAGCATCTCGCCCATTCGCTCGACCAGGAATGGCACCGGGAACAACCGCCGCCCCTCCGGGTCGAATGATCCTTCGCGCGGTCGTCGGGACGTCCTTCAGGCGGCGCGGGGGGTTTTCAAAACTTCGATATCCGTTGAAGTTTGGAACATTTCCATGGAACATCTCGCGCTTGCCGACTGGTTCATCATCCTTGCCTATCTGGTCGGGATCATTCTCTTCGGCGTCCGGTTCGGCCGCGGACAGAAGACCACGCGGGACTATTTTCTCGGCAGCAGCAATGTCTCCTGGTGGGGTGTGGGCCTCTCGATTGTCGCCACCGAAACCAGCGCGCTCACCTTCATTGGCATCCCGGCCATCGCGTACGGCGGTGACCTGGCCTTCATCCAAATCGTCATCGGTTATGTCGTGGCCAGGATCCTTCTCGCGATCCTGTTCGTGCCCCATTATTTCAAAGGCGAGATCTACTCCCCATATCAACTGCTGGGCGACGCGTTCGGCCGTCCCGCCCGGTTGACCGCGGGCGGCTTTTTCCTCATCGCCGGAACCCTGGCCGCCGGGGTGCGGGTCTATGTCACCTGCATCCCCCTTCAGTTGATATTCGGACTGGAGAACGATGAAATCATCTGGGTGATCCTCCTGTTTGTCGGCCTGTCTCTCATCTACACCTTCGTGGGCGGAATGAAGGCGGTGATTTGGACCGATGCCGTTCAGTTCTTCCTCTTCATGCTCGGCGGCTTGTTCACGCTCTGGTATGTGCCCACGTTGATCGACGGCGGGTTCATGGACGCGATGCGGCAGGCGGGGGAGGCGGGCAAGCTGAAGTGGCTGAACCTGAACTTCTCCCTCGCGCAGCCATTCAACCTGTGGATGGGGCTCGTGGGAGCCGTGTTCCTGGCGATGGCGTCACACGGGGCCGATCAATTGATCGTGCAACGTGTCCTTGCCTGCGGATCCGTTGCCGCGGGCCGGAAATCCCTGGTGCTCAGCGCGGTCATCATCCTTCCGCTCTTCCTGATCTTCCTCCTCGTGGGCATCCTGCTTTGGGTCTACTACCAGGCGCACCCCGAGATGCCGATCCCCATACCCGAGGTCCGACCCGGCATTGGCAAGAACGACTACGTGTTCCCCATTTTCATCCTGACGATGATGCCGCCCATTCTCAAGGGACTGCTGATTGTGGCCATTCTTTCGGCGGCGATGTCCTCGGTCAGCTCCGCGCTGGCCGCGCTGGCTTCGGTTTCAACCATGGATTTTGTCAAAGGGATGATCCGGCGCGGGCGGGACGAACATTTCTATTTTCAACTGAGCCGGTATTCGACGCTCTTCTGGGCGGCCCTGCTGATCCTTGTGGCATTCCTGACCCAGCAGGTGGTGTCGGTGTTGAACGTGGCATTCACGCTCAGCGGCCTGACCAACGGAGCCATGCTGGGGGGGTTGATTCTGGCCCTCTGGTGGAAAGGGAGGAACTGGATGCCGGTTGTGGCCGGCATGGTGGCGTCGCTCGGGATCATGATCCTGATCAACCGGGTCTGGACGGACGAGGTGTACTGGCCATGGTACACCTTGATCGGGACCGCGGTTACACTGGGCGTCGCGACACTGGTCCGCGCCTGCGGCGGCAAATCAACGGAGCCGCCCGCACCGGCGAGGGCCGACTGAATGCCAACGACTGACTTTCCGTTCCGGGGCACGGCACCCGAATCGCGCCCCCCGATCCATCCTTCGAAAGTCGTTCCCTGGCACCCACTCTCACTCACCCTCGCGGCTCCCGGCCTCCCAAAAAAAACTGGCATCGGCCGGGGGCTTTCCCCAACATCGGGCGCCTGACGCGCCGTTCCGCGACTCCATGAAAGCGAAGATCATCATCACCCCGAAAAAGGCCGTTCTTGACCCGCAGGGAAAGACCGTGCAGAGCGCGCTGGAACACATGGGTTACGAGGGGATCGGCGCGGTGCACGTGGGGAAATACCTGGAGATCGAGGTCGAGGGCGAACGCGAGACACTGCGGCGGCAATTGGACGAGGCGTGCCATCGTTTTCTCAGCAACCCGGTGATTGAGGATTATCGACTGGAACTGGAATGACGCCGACCAATTCCCGTTTTTCCCATACAGTCCAGAGTCTCCCCAGCGGTTCCATGCAAGTGGAGTTCCAGGAATTCAATCCGGACCCGGGAGAGCACCGCACGGATCGGGTTGCCGGCATTTCGGATGTCCGATTCCCATGAAGTTTGCCGTGCTTCAATTCCCGGCCTCGAACTGCGACCAGGACGCGGTGCATGTCCTGAAAAACGTCTTCGGCCACGACGCGCGCCTGGTCTGGCACAAGGAGACCTCGCTGGGCGAACCGGACGCGGTGATAGTCCCCGGGGGATTCAGTTACGGGGATTACCTGCGGACGGGGGCGATTGCGCGGTTCAGTCCGGTGATGCGGGCGCTGCTGACCTTCGCGGCGAACGGCGGCCCGGTGCTCGGCATCTGCAATGGCTTCCAGATTTTGTGCGAGGCGGGACTGCTGCCGGGCGCGCTGATCCGGAACCGTTCCCTGCAATTCCGCTGCGAACCGGTCCACTTGAAGACCCTCACCACGGAGTCGCCGTTCACCCGCCGGATCGAGGCCGGCCGGATCCTGCGCCTGCCGGTGGCGCATGGCGAGGGATGCTATTACGCGGATCCGGCGACGCTGGACCGGTTGCGGGCGAACCACCAGATCCTGTGGCAGTACGCGGACGCGCGGGGCGACGTCATCGAATCGGCCAGTCCAAACGGGTCCTTGTTGAACATCGCCGGCATCTGCAACGAGGCGCGCAACGTGGCGGGTTTGATGCCGCATCCGGAGCGCGCCTGTGAAGCGGTGCTGGGCAGCGAGGATGGACGCCCGATTTTCGAGAGCATGATTTCGTAACAACTCATGTCCGATCCCGTCATCACACCCGAGTTGATCCAGAAGCACGGACTGACTCCGGAGGAGTTCGAGCGGATCCGGGGCATCCTGGGCCGTGATCCGGGCTTCACCGAGCTCGGCATCTTCTCGGTCATGTGGAGCGAGCACTGTTCCTACAAGAACACGCGCCCGCTGCTGAAGATGTTTCCCACGCGTTCACCCCGCATTCTTGTGGGGGCCGGCGAGGAGAACGCGGGCATTCTTGACATTGGTGACGGACTGGCGGTGGCGTTCAAGATCGAATCGCACAACCATCCCAGCGCCGTGGAACCTTTTCAGGGGGCGGCCACCGGCATGGGCGGAATCATCCGCGACATCTTCACCATGGGCGCGCGGCCGGTGTGCGCGATGAACTCTTTGCGCTTCGGGGAACTGGATTCGCGCGAGGTGCGGCGGCTGTTCAGCGGCGTGGTGGCGGGAATCGCCCATTACGGAAACTGCTTCGGCATTCCGACCCTCGCCGGGGAGGTCTATTTCGACAAGTCCTACGAGGGCAACCCGCTGGTGAACGCGTTCTGTCTCGGCGTCCTGCGTCATGAGCAGATCGCCCGGGGCGCGGCCAGGGGGATCGGCAATCCGGTGTTTTACGTGGGACCGGCCACCGGGCGCGATGGCCTGGCGGGCGCGGCCTTCGCGTCGCAGGATCTCACCGAGGAATCGGCCGGGCAGCAGCGCGGCGCGGTGCAAGTGGGCGATCCGTTCATGGAAAAACTGGTCCTCGAAGCGTGCCTCGAACTGCTGGCGACCGATTGCGTGGCGGGCATTCAGGACATGGGAGCGGCGGGACTGACCTGCTCGACCTGCGAGACCGCCGCGCGCGCCGGGACGGGCATCGAAATCGAGCTCAACAAGGTGCCGCAACGCGCGCCCGACATGACGCCTTACGAGATCATGCTCAGCGAATCCCAGGAACGGATGTTGATCATCGTCAAAAAGGGACGCGAGGCCGAGGTCCAGCGCGTTTTCGACAAGTGGGACCTGCCGTGGTCGGAGATTGGCGTGGTGACAGACACAGGCCGCATGGTGGTGAAACACGGCGGAAACGTGGTGGCGGACATCCCGGCGAGCCAGCTTGCCAACGAGGCCCCGGTCTATCAGCGCGAGGCCCGTGAACCGGCCTACCTCGCCCCCATCCGCAACGACCGGCTAGACGCGTTTCCCTCCTCAACGGATCTCGAGGGCGATCTCAAAAAACTCCTCGAGTGGCCGACCCTGGCCTCCAAAAACTGGGTGTATCGCCAATACGATCACATGGTGCGCGCCGGCTCGGTCGTGGGACCCGGCTCCGATGCCGCCGTGGTCCGGATCAAGGCCGATTCACTGCCCCCGTTGCCGGCCGGACAGCGGGCGCCCGACGCGCCGGAGAAATATGTGGCGCTGACCGTGGACTGCAACGCGACCTACGTGTATCTCGATCCTTACGAGGGGTCGAAAATCGCGGTGGCGGAAGCGGCGCGCAACCTGGCGTGCACCGGCGCGATCCCCCTGGGCACGACCGACAACCTGAACTTCGGCAATCCGCACAACCCGGAGATCTTCTGGCAATTGAAGGAGTCGGTGCGCGGGCTGGCCGAGGCGTGCCGGCATTTCAACGCGCCCGTGACCGGGGGCAACGTCAGTCTTTACAACCAGAACCCCAACGGCCCCATTGATCCCACGCCCACGGTGGGCATGGTGGGCCTGATCGAAAAGCCGGAGCACGTCACCAGGCAATGGTTCCAGGAGGAGGGGGACGCCATCCTGTTGCTCGGCACCCCTGTGGACACGGAGGATCCCTGGCTCGGGCTGGGCGGATCCGCGTGGTTGAAGGTCATCCATGGCCGAAAGACCGGCCGGCCGCCGCGATGCGATCTCGAGCGGGAAAAGGCGCTTCACGACGCCCTGCGGGGCTGGATTCAAAGCGGCGTGGTCCGGAGCGCCCATGACTGCAGCGAGGGCGGTCTGGCGGCGGCACTTGCGGAGAGCTGCATCTCCCATCAGATTGCGCGCGGCACGCCCCGCCTGATCGGCGCGAAGGTGGATCTCAGCAGCGTGGCGTGCCCGCGGACCGATGCCCTCCTGTTCGGGGAAACCCAGTCGCGGGTGGTGATTTCGGTTTCCGAACCCCAGACGGGCCGTGTGCTGGGGCAGGCGAAGACTCTCGGGATCCCCGCCATCCGCCTCGGTGAGGTCGGAGGGGAGACCCTCGAAATCCGGACGCCGGACTCCGGATTGCGGTGGGAATTGCGGGAGCTTCATGAGCTTTGGTGGAATGCCATCGCCCGCGCCATGCACTGATTGATGCAGCCCTATCCCAAACATTATTGCGGTGTGTTCGGCATTCACGGCCATCCCAGCGCCGCGGAGCTGACGTATTACGGCCTCTACGCCCTGCAACATCGCGGACAGGAGAGCGCGGGCATTGTGGCGTGCGACGGCAAGGCCTTCCGCGTGCATCGTGGCATGGGCCTGGTGCCGCAGATTTTCACCGGGGAGGCGCTGCACAACCTCGCCGGCCCGATGGCCATCGGTCACACCCGCTACTCCACGACCGGTTCGTCCCACCTGCGAAACGCCCAGCCCCTGACCGTCGATTGCCAGCGGGGCCAGATCGCCATCGCGCACAATGGCAACCTGACCAACGCGAGCGTCCTGCGCGAGGAACTCGAAGGCCGCGGCTCCATCTTCCAGACCACGGTGGACAGCGAGATCATCCTCCACCTCATGGCCCAGCCGACCCTCGGCGGCACCGAGAACAATCTCGTCCAAAGCGTCCGCCGCATCGAGGGCGCCTACTCGCTTGTCATCATGACCGAGCAGGAACTCATCGGCGTGCGCGACCCCTACGGATTCCGTCCGCTTTCCATCGGCCGCATCGGCGACGCCTGGGTGCTGGCGAGCGAGACATGCGCCTTCGACCTCATCCACGCGGAATTCGTCCGCGACGTCGAACCCGGCGAGATCGTGATCATCAACCGGGACGGCCTGCGCAGCATACAGGCCTTTCCGGAACACCAGCGCAGGGCGTTCTGCATCTTCGAATACGTCTATTTCGCGCGTCCGGACAGCAACCTCGCCAACCGGAATGTTTACAAGGTGCGCGTCGAGATGGGCCGACAACTGGCGCGCGAACATCCCATCGAGGCGGACGTCGTGGTGCCGGTTCCCGACAGCGGCAATTGCGCGGCGCTCGGTTACTCGCTCGAGTCGGGCATCGCCTACCAGATGGCGTTCGTGCGGAACCATTACGTCGGACGCAGCTTCCTGCAGCCGTCCCAGCTCATCCGCGACTTCAATGTGCGGGTGAAGCTGAACCTGATTCCCGACCTCGTGAAGGACAAGCGCGTGATCATCGTCGATGATTCCATCGTGCGGGGCACCACGTGCAAGGCGCGGGTGAACAACCTGAAGGAAGCCGGTGCGAGGGAAGTGCACGTGCTGGTCAGTTGTCCCCCGCACATGAACCCCTGCGTGTATGGCATCGATTTCCCGGACCGCAGCAAATTGATGGCGGCCAACTACTCGGTGGATGAAATCCGCAAATACCTCAACGCGGATTCACTCGGCTATCTCTCGCAGAAGGGGATGGTGGAGGCCACCGGGCTGCCCGGAGAAAGCTTCTGCATGGCGTGCTACAACGGCGATTACCCGGTGAAATACAATCCGCTCGTGGACAAGCACATCATGGAACGGCGCCGGCAACGCGTCGAGGGACTGGGCGAGGCGCTGGCGAAGGAGGAGATGCAAATCCGGCTGTTGTGAGACCGCGAAAACGTGGAAACCGGAGCGCGGCCAGCCTGCCCGCGCGAATTCCCTGCAGCCACCCACGCACACGACTCTCACCCTCGAGTCCAGCTCACCAGACCCCTTGATTGCTTGACCCCACTGCCTTTGAGTTAA
>DATKEE010000362.1:0-3532 GCA_035544555.1 Candidatus Methylomirabilota bacterium | reverse complement strand
TTTGATCTTTGGAAGCCCTAACCAGTTTCGGTCGTGGTGAGTACAGACTGCGGCCGAATATCCCACGTAATCCTACGTTGTACATTCGAACATTCCCCGGGCCTTTGGGTCATCCCCTGACCGACTGGCCCGGTTCTTTTTCCCATCCCTCCCATTGCCGCTCCCAGCGCGACCGGGGCGTTGACGGGTGGTTCTGGCGTGATGCATGATCCGTGCATGCACTCGGAAGCTTCCTTGAGGGCCATCCGCCCCTGCCTCGCAATTCGTTCCACGCAAAGACCCACATCTGACCCACGGCAAGCGGAACAACCGTTCCAGCGGTCGGATGAAGGGGTTCGCTCATCGAGAAGCGCCTGCCTTGGGAGAATCGGATTGAAGTTCGCCTTGTTGATGATGCTTGCCCTGCCACGGTTCATGGATGCCGCAAATCCCTCGGACGAACTGTGCGTGTTGACCTACAACCTCCGCTACGCAAGCCCGTCCGGTCCCAATGCCTGGCCCGACCGGCGTCCGCTGGTAAGCGAGTGCATTCGCGGCATCGACCCGGACGTCTTTGGCACGCAGGAGGGACTGTATCATCAGGTCAAGGAACTGGCCTCCGATCTGCCGGCGTATGACTGGATCGGGCTGGGCCGGGATGGCGGCAGCAAGGGCGAGTTCATGGCGGTGTTCTATCGGAAGGATCGTTTCGAGCCCTTGGAATACGATCATTTCTGGCTGAGCGACACGCCGGACGTGGTGGCCTCCACAACGTGGGGGAACTCGAATCGACGCATGGTGACGTGGGTGCGGTTTCTGGATCGCGAAACACAGCGGCAGTTTCATTTTTGGAACACGCATTTCGATCATCAGATTCAGGAGGCGCGGGAAAAGAGCGCCACCCTGATCCGCCGTCGCGTCGAGGCGCTCGAAACGGAACTTCCCGTGCTGCTGGTGGGAGACTTCAACGCGCGGGCCGGGGACAACCAGGCCTACACGACCCTGGTGGACGACGGACCGTTCACGGATTCATGGACGGCCGCCGAAGCGCGGGAGGGCGAGGGATTGAATACGTTCAATGGTTTTCGGTCCGGGGCGCACACCGGCGGTTCGCGCATCGATTGGGTGCTGTTCAAGGGGGCGGTCAAGGCGACGCGAGCCGCGATTGTGGTATGCGAGCGGGATGGGCAACATGCCAGCGACCATTTTCCCGTAGTGGCATGGATTCGTCCGGACGGGGGCGAATGAGCGCCGCCGGCCGGTCCATCGCGCACACGAGGGCGGATGGCCTGGACATTCCCGATGCCGGTGGGCGCGATGGCAACCGTCCGGGCTTGGATCCTCTGAAAACCCCTCGACGGCGGGACCCATTGCGATTTTCAGGCAGGCTCTTACAACTTGAGCAATCGTTTCGCGTTCCGATGGAGGATTTTCCGACGGGCCTCGTCGTTCGGGGCAAGACGCCGCACCGCCGCTAGAATCTGCGCCCCCAGGCAGCCGGGTCCGCGTCCCAGGCTGTCGTTGCAGTCGCTGCCATAGAGCAGTTTGTCCTGATGACGGTCGAGGAATCCGCGCGCATGATCCTCATCGCGGATCATCGAGTTGAGCCCCGAGCCGGCGGAGAGATCGCCAAACATGTTGGGATAATCCGCGAGCAGACGGTCGGTGATGCCGCCAACGCTCACCGGGCCGTTCGGGTACATCGAGGTCTGGTCGTGATTCCTGTCGATGTTGCCCCACCATGTCTGGGCATGACCGATGAAATTGACCTCCGGGAATTTCTCGAGTGTTTTGTGGAAGCGTTCGATGCCGGTGTTATACACCTCGTGCTGGAAGTGCATGAGCACCGGCACATTGAATTCCTTGGCCAGTGCCGCGATGGCTTCGATCTCCCTCGAATCACAAGCGACCTTGAATTTCTGCTCGCCGATTCCGCGGGCGCCGGCGCGGAGCATCGGGGCGATGACCGACACGGCATTGGGCAGGTTGGCCACCTCGTTGCCGAAATACACAAACTTATCCGGATGACGTCGGGTGAGTTCGACGACGGTGCGGTTTCCGCCGCATTGGGCGTCCAGGCCATAGAGGGAGCCCGCTGGGAGGAGGACGGTGGTGGTAATGCCGAGAGCCTCCTGATGAGCGATCAGGTGATGATCGGAGCGTCCGCTGTAGTTCGTGTGCTGGTGGATGTCGATGATCGCTTCCTTGACGGAGGACTCCGTGGACTCGTCGGCGGCAAGGGAGCCGAGCACGGGCGCGAGGGCGGCGCCGGCGGTGACTCCCAGGAAAGTACGGCGCGAGAGACCGGGAATGGAGAGGCGCGATTTCATGGGAGATCGGCCCGGATTAGATAGCGAACCGGCCCATTTGACGAGTGAAAACCAGGCTGCTCTGCCGTGCGCGTATTTCGTCCGTATGGACAATCGCGCGCGGATGGGGCGAGCGGGTCATGGATCGTCCGGCGAAGCGCCAATGCCGGGGATGCTGCAGGCGCGGATGGCGTTCAGCCCCAGCCGCTCAACCTCCGCCAGCACGGCGTCCGATTCGGTACCCAGGTTGAGCCAAATATTTCAGGAAATGGACCGTTGACACGTGGTGGGCTTTTTGGTGTCATCACCGTCCCTCTGAACTGGGGAACGCTATGTACGCTGTAGTTGAAACTGGAAGCAAGCAATACCGGGTTGCCGCGGGCGACTGGTTGCAGGTGGAACGGCTGGACGTGGAAGCCGGTCAACCGGTCACCTTTGATCGCGTGCTGTTGTTGAACCACGAGGGCCGGGTGACCGTGGGCTCGCCGACCATTCCGAAGGCCAGCGTGATCGCGGACGTGGTGGAGCACAAGCGCGGACCCAAGATCAAGGTTTTCAAGATGAAGCGCCGCAAGGGCTACCACCGGACGCAGGGCCACCGGCAGGAGCTCACCATTGTGAAAATCAAGGAAATCAAGGCTTAATCCCATGGCACACAAGAAAGGACAAGGCAGCGTTCGCAACGGCCGCGACAGCGTCAGCAAGCGGCTCGGAGTGAAACGCTATGGCGGCCAGGTCGTGACCGCCGGCAGCATCCTGGTCCGGCAACGCGGCTCCAAATTCACCGCCGGTGAGAACGTCGGCACCGGTCGGGATTGGACGCTGTTCGCTCTCGTGGACGGACGGGTCAAGTTTGACAAGGGCAAACGCCGCATCAACGTATTCCCGGGCGAGGTTCCGGCGTCCAACTGATTCTTTTGCGATAAGCATGGACGGCGAGGTCATCGACCTCGCCGTTTTTTATTGGTTCAACACAAACCCATCCGGTGTTCATCGATTCAGTCAAGGTTTACGCCCGTGCCGGTCACGGCGGAAAGGGCTGCGTGGCTTTCCTTCGCGAGGCCTACCGGCCCAAGGGCGGCCCCATCGGCGGCAATGGCGGCCGCGGCGGCAATGTCATTCTCCAGGCGGACCACGACCTCAACAATCTGATCGCCCAGTTCTATACCCCGCGACTGGTCGCCCAGGATGGCGAAGCCGGCATGGGCAAGGGCATGGATGGACACGCGGGGAAGGACCACATC
>DATKEE010000361.1:0-4155 GCA_035544555.1 Candidatus Methylomirabilota bacterium | reverse complement strand
CAAAGCCTGTGGACGGACGTTCCCAGGAAAGGATCACCCCGCCGCCGGTGTCGCGCTCGATGAACAACCGCGGGCTCTCCGAGGACTGGACCGCCGCCAGGATCGACCAGAATCCGCCTTCAAGGCTGTAGGAACCCCCGCTCATTCGTCCGGCATCCGGCTGGCCAATGGTGCCCGAAACGACGTAGCCACCGCCGCTGCTCTTACCACCGCCACCGTCGATGCTGAACCAGTCGATCGAATACGTCTGCGCCATCAGGGACGGAACCCCCGCGAGGCAGAGAACCAAAAGCACTTCACGTATGATTTTCATTTGAGGTGATGGTTGGGTTACCGATCCCGGCGCCTGTTTCCACAGGCCCGGCCCCTTCCAGTCCGGGCTCATCGACGCCCCGGGCGCCAACCCGCGAGAAGAAGTCCGAAACCGCGCAACGAATTATCAGAAACCCGCAACCTTGTCATCCCGGAACACGGAACAATCCCCAACCTTTCACTTTCCGAAACCCGGCGGCTCGCCCTACTCTCGGCGCCATTCCAATCATGAAACTCGTCCCCATCGGCAGAACCCAACTCGAAACCGGCCGCCTCGCCTACGGCTGCTGGCGCATCGCCGGATCCTGGGACCCCGCCGCCGTCACCCCGGAAAGCGAGGCCGCCGGCCGCCGCGCCATTCTCACCGCCTACGAATCCGGCTACACCCTGTTCGATCACGCGGACATCTATTGTGGCGGCCGCGCCGAATCCCTCTTCGGACAGGTGCTGCGCGATGTCCCCGGCATGCGCAACCGCATCCTCATCGCCACCAAATGCGGCATCCGACTCCCCGGAGATCCCACTCCCGACGCCCCCCATCGCTACGACTTCTCCGCCGATCACATCGTCCGCTCCTGCGAAGCCTCGCTCAAACGCCTCGGCGTGGACACCATCGACCTCTACCAACTCCATCGCCCCGACCTGCTCGCCGATCCCGAGGAAATCACCATCGCCTTCATGAAACTGCGATACGCGGGCAAGGTCCGCGAATTCGGCGTCAGCAACTTCCGCCCCTCTCTCGTGGACGTCCTGCTCAAGACCTGTCCGATGCGCATCCACGTCAATCAGGTCGAAATCAGCCTCGCCAGACTCGACGCCCTGACCGACGGCACCCTCGATCAATGCATCGCCGAACAGATCACCCCCATGGCGTGGAGCCCCCTCGCCGGCGGCCTGTTGGGGGACGGTGCCCGGCAGTTGCTTCCCTCCCAGCAACGCTACCAGATGGCGCCCGTCCTCACCGTGCTCGATGCCATTGCCCGCCAGTGGGGCGCCTCCCGCGGTAATGTCGCGCTCGCCTGGCTTCTCAAACACCCCGCCGGCATCATCCCCATCGTCGGCTCCACCCAGCCCGAGCGCATCCAGGCCGCCGCCCGCGCCGCAAGCCTCGATCTCTCCCGCGACGAATGGTACCAACTCCTCAATGCCGCCCGCGGTGAACCCCTCCCATGACCCCCCCGTCCCCATCCCAACTCGGCTTCCGCATGCCCGCCGAATGGGAACCCCACGCCGCCACCTGGTTCACCTGGCCGCGCCCCGATGGCATCAGCTTCCCGGACAAATACGACAGCGTCCCCCCCGTCTATGCCGGACTCATCCGCCATCTTGCCGCCGTCGAAGACGTCCACATCAATGTCTGGGATGACACGATGGAGGCCCGCGTCCGGGATCGATTGACACAGGAAAACACCCCTCTCGGTCGCGTCCACTTCCACCACTTCCCCGCCTACGAACCCTGGTGCCGCGATCACGGCCCCATCTTTCTCGTCCGCGACATCGACGGCCGGCGCGAACGCGCCATCGTCGATTGGGGCTACAACGCCTGGGGAAACAAATACCCGCCCTGCGACCTCGACGACGCCATCCCCCAACACATTGCACGACTTCGCAATCTCCCCCTCTTCTCGCCCGGCATCGTCATGGAAGGCGGCTCCATCGAGGTCAACGGTCGCGGCACCCTCCTCACCACCGAATCCTGCCTCCTCAACCCCAACCGCAACCCCCACCTCTCCAAATCCGACATCGAACAGCACCTGCGCGATTACCTCGGCGTCCGCAACATCCTCTGGCTCGGCGACGGCATCGTCGGCGACGACACCGACGGCCACATCGACGACCTCACGCGCTTCATCAATCCCACCACCCTCGTCACCGTCGTCGAGGACGATCCCGCCGACGCCAATCACGAACCCCTGAAGGAAAACCTGGAGCGATTGCAATCCATGCGCGACCAGGACGATCAACCCTTTCGCATCCTCCCGCTGCCCATGCCGGGGCGGGTCGAGCACGAGGGCCAGCGGCTGCCCGCCAGCTACGCGAACTTCTACATCGCGAACGGCATTGTTCTGGTCCCCACCTACCGTCATCCCAACGACCGCGTCGCATTGGAAACGCTTCAGGCAGGAATCCCGGATCGCCGCGTGATCGGCATCGATTCCACCGACCTCATCTGGGGACTCGGCTCCTTCCACTGCATCACCCAGCAGGAACCCGCCGCCAATCCTGACACTCGCCAGTAACGGCATTCCGTACAGGAGCGCGGCCGGCCCGCCCGCACGACTCCCCACCCTCCCCCTCGTAGCCTCCGACGTAAGTCGGATCACTCTCCCTCGACCGCACACACTCCGCCAATTTCGCGCTCCCATCGATACCCAGGTAGGGACGCGTTCCACCGCGTCCCTGACCAGCCGAAGGCGCACAGATTACATTCTCCGCGTCCAAATCTTCCTCCTTATCCACCGCATGCGAAGCCTTTCCTCGAATGGGGGGGAACGAGGGTGAGGGAAAAGAAAACCCTTCAAGCTGCGGAGAAGGACCGCGCATTTCGCGGATGACCGCGGATGAACGAATGATTGTCGGTATCGGTATCGTTTCCCTGTTGTCCTTTGCCGCCCGCCCCCCCGCTCACTCTTCACTCACCACTCATCACTCGTCACTGATCCAATGGACTCTTCACCCCGATCCCCGGCCGGTTCATCACGTGCAGATAGATCTGCGTCGTTTCCAGTTTTGTATGCCCCAACAACTCCTGAACCGTTCGCACATCGGTCCCCCGCTCCAATAGCAACGTCGCAAACGTGTGGCGCAACACGTGAGGGGTGACCCGCTTGTTGATCCCCGCCGCCCGTGCCGCCCGCGACACCGCCTGCTGCACCCGCGCATCCAATACATGGTGCCGCCGCACCAGCCCGCTCCTCGGATCGATGCTCGTTTCCCGGCTCGGCCAGACCCAGAACCATTCCCACGACTCGCCGGCCCGGGGATATTTTCTCGCCAATGCCTCGGGCATCCAGACTCCGGCCAATCCCGCCTTCCTGTCCTTCTCGTAAACCTTTCGAACCTCCCTCAGTTGTTCCCGCACCCCCCCGACCAGCAGTTCGGGAATCATTGTCATCCGATCCTTGTTGCCCTTGCCTCCGCGAATCTGAACAGCGCCACGTTCCTCCGGCGGCTGATTCTCCACGGGCAGGGATGCCTCCAGGCTTCTCATCCGTCGCCGGCCCTCCCGGAAAAACCAGCGCAAGGCCTCCTTCCATTGCTCCAGACGATGCAAAGGCGGCCTCTTCTCCACTTCCACCTGGGCGATGAAATCCCGCGCCGAATCAAAGTCCACCGGCACTCGCCCCCGCCGGGCCCAGCTCAAATACCACCGGATCGTGATGGCCATGGATTCCCTCCGCCGCGGCGGCAGGCCGCTCTGACACAATGCCGATTCCCAATCCGCAAAATGCAGCCGGGCGCTGAGTTTGGCTTTTCGGGACATGCGAAACGCTCCTTTCCAGCCGGCTCCGAGGGAGTCACCCCTCCCGCCGGCGACATCGAACATCCTTGGGAATTCCTTGATTGACACCAAACAAGAAGAGCACAGGATGCATCCACGATCATTTGGAAGGGGGCATGGCAGAACCGGATTCCGCTCAGACCTCCTTCCCCAATAGGCCAAACTCAGTTTGTCCTATTAACACTTTGAACTAAACCGCATCGCGGGGAGTCTTCGCGGTGTCTTCTGAGGAGAGTTGGGTTTTCTGACGGGATGAGTTTCCGGAGAGTGGCGGCGTATGTCACCACTACGCCAACAACTCCTCCAGGAACTGGTCTTGCGCGGTTGCTCCGAGCGGACCC
>DATKEE010000360.1:0-6278 GCA_035544555.1 Candidatus Methylomirabilota bacterium | reverse complement strand
CTCCTCCAGCGCCATCACGAGCTCGACCGTGTCGAGCGAGTCGGCCCCCAGGTCCTCGATGAACTTCGCGTCGGGTGTGACCTGGTCCGCGTTGACGCCGAGTTGCTCGACGATGATGTCCTTGACTCGTTGCTCGATCGATTTTTCAGCAGCCATGGTGTTCTCCGGTTGGGTTTTGTTTGAGTGTCTATGTTACGGTCCAAGAGGCGTCAAGCCCTGAATCGCCGAAAACTGTCACGCCTTTCAATGCCTGTTTCGAATGCCCGTCATCCGCTCGTCCGGCCCCTCTCTATCGGCTCCCCCATGGGGCGTCCAGCGGGAAATTACATCACCATTCCCCCGTCCACGACCAGCACCTGCCCGGTGATGTACCGCGCCCCCGGACCCGCCAGAAACAACGCCGCGGCGGCGATGTCCTCCGCCTGCCCCAGCATGTTCAACGGAATCCGCTTCAAGACCTCCGCGCGCGTCTCCTCCTTCAACACCGCCGTCATGTCCGTCTCAATGAACCCCGGCGCCAGCGCGTTGACCGTGATCCCCCGCGACGCCAGCTCGCGCGCCACCGACTTCGTCAATCCGATCAGCCCCGCCTTGCTCGCCGCGTAATTGCTCTGTCCCGCGTTGCCGATCAACCCGATCACCGAGGCCACGTTCAGAATCCTTCCCGACCGCTGTTTGATGAAACTTCTCGCGAACGCCTTCGTGAACGCGAACGCCCCCTTCAGGTTCGTGTCGATCACCGTGTCCCATTCCTCGTCGCTCATCCGCATCAGCAGATTGTCGCGCGTCACTCCCGCGTTGTTCACCAGGATGTCCACGCGTCCCGTCTCCCCCAGGATCCGTTCCGCCGCGCCCGCCACGCCGGCCACGTTCGAAACATCCACCGCGTGCCCCCATGCCTTCCGGCCCAGCGCCCGAACCTCGTCCGCCACCTTCGCGGAATTCTCCTCCGTGCGCGACACGCACACCACGTCCGCGCCCTCGGACGCGAACTTCAGCGCGATCGCCCGCCCGATCCCGCGCCCCGCGCCCGTCACCACCGCGATCTGATTCTCAAGTGCGCTCATCAAGGACGTCTCTTGTCCGTGCCCCACCTTCCCTTGTCAATCCGCGAAACACCCGTTCCCCCGGATCCGCCCTCATGCCAGCCCCGTCTCCTCCGGAAATCCGCACAGAATGTTGAAGCTCTGCACCGCCTGACCGCTCGCCCCCTTGACAATGTTGTCCTCGGCGCTGATCACAATCAGCCGGCCCGTCCGCGGATCCACCCGCCAGGCCAGCTCGATGTGATTCGTGCCGGCGACGTTCTTCGTGTCCGGCAATGCCTCTCCCTCAAGCAATCGGACGAACGGTTCGCGCTCATACGCCGCCCGATAACACGCCGCCACCTCCCCGGCAAACCGCTCCGCCCGCTCCGGTCCGGCCGCCTCCGCCACTGGCTCGAGATACAGCGTCGTCAGAATGCCGCGATTCACCGGCACCAGATGCGGCGTAAACTGGATCGTCACCCCCGTCCCGGCGGCAATCGTCAGTTCCTGTTCCATCTCCGACAAATGCCGGTGCTTCGGCACTCCATACGCCCGCAGGCTCTCGTTGCATTCGACAAACAGGTAATCGGCCTCCACCTTGCGCCCCGCGCCGCTGACCCCGCTCATCGAATCCGCAACGATCCCGTCCGTCCGCACCAACTTCCGGCGCAACAGGGGAATCAACGGCAGCAGAACGCTGGTGGGATAACACCCGGGCGACGCAACCAGCAGCGCCCGGCGAATCTGCTCCCGATACACCTCGGGAAGTCCATACACCGCCTTCGCCAGCAATTCGGGCGCGGGATGTTCCTGCCCGTAAAACTCGCGATAAACCGCGGCGTCGCGCAACCGGAAGTCCGCGCTCAAATCGATCACCTGGCAGCCCGATTCGATCAGCGGCACCGCGTACTCCGCCGCCACTCCGTGCGGCAGCGCCAGGAACACGACCTGCGCCTTCTTCGCCAGCAACGACGCGTTCGGCTCGCTGAACCGCAGCTCCCGCGCCCGCGGATGACTGGAGAACCTGGGAAACACCCGGGCCAGGGATCGCCCCGCCGACTGCCGCGACGTCACCATCGCGAGGTCCGCGCGCGGATGGGACAGCAACAAGCGCACGAGTTCCTCCCCCGAATACCCCGAGGCCCCCACCACCGCCACCGAAACTTTGGATGCTTCGCTCATGTCAGATGCCTTCACCGCGTTCACGCCACACGTCAATAACCGCCCGCTCCGGCCGGCATCGTATGAAGGGAACGGAAGCCCGGCAAATCAGTTCCATGGCAAAAGAAAAGCCCCGCCGGTCCATCTGACCGGCGGGGCTTTTAAGTAAGGAATCCTACCGCTTGCTGAACTGGAATCGCTTGCGGGCGCCCGGCTGGCCGTACTTCTTGCGCTCCTTCATGCGCGGGTCGCGCGTCAGCAATCCCTGCGTCTTCAGCACCGCCCTCAGGCTGGCGTCCGCCTGGATCAATGCCCGGGCAATCCCGTGCCGCACGGCGCCCGCCTGTCCCGCCAGACCCCCGCCATCCACGGCGATGCGGGCGTCAAACCGGCTGGCCGTCTCCGTGGCATTGAACGGCTGCAACACCAGACCCCGCTGGTCGTCCGTCACAAAATAGCTTTCGTAAGGCCGCCCGTTCACCGTGATTTTGCCCGACCCCGAGGCGAGCCTGACTCGCGCGACCGAGGTCTTGCGCCGGCCCGTTCCCAGAAACTCACTCGTCTTGCTCTCTGCCATAGTCGAATCCCTGTCAATTGCCCACCGTCATCGGCGCCGGTTGCTGCGCGGAATGCGGATGTTCCGCGCCCTTGTAAACCTTCAGCTTCGTCAGCAACACCTGCCCCAGCCGGTTCTTGGGGATCATCCCCTTCACGGCGTGCGTAATCAGCCGTTCCGGATGCTTCTGCCGGATCTGGGCCGCCGTCCGGCGCTTCTCGCCGCCGCGCCAGCCCGAATAGGTCATGTAACTCTTCTGGTTCTCCTTCCTGCCCGTCAACACCACCTTCTCGGCATTGATGACCACCACAAAATCCCCCGCGTCCAGATGCGGCGTATAAACCGGCTTGTTCTTCCCGCGCAGGACGTTCGCGACCTTCGCCGCCAGCCGGCCCAACACCGCCCCGTCGGCATCGATCACGTGCCACTTGCGCTGGTCCAGGTTCACTTTCGGCAGATACGTTTTCATCTCAAATCCAGATAAGGAGCGCAGACCCTAGCAAACAAGACCTTCAAGTCAACAGCTCATTTCTCAACCGAAACACCCAAAATCCCCCATCTGCCATCCGCTATTGGCTATTGGCTATTTCCCCTCTCCCCCTCCTCCCCCGAGCCCTTCAGCCTTTTCTCCAATTCCGACACCCGCTTCAGCAGTTCGGGCAGTTGTTGCAATGCCAGCAACTGCCGCTTCGTCTTCCGATCCGGTTGCGCGGGCGACCCGAACCACTTCTCGCCGTCCGGAATGTCATGCATGATCCCCGATTGCCCCGCGATCACCGCCCGGCTCCCGATCTTCAAATGCCCCGCCACCCCCGCCTGGCCCGCAATCGTGACGTAGTTGCCGATCTTCGTGCTGCCCGCGATTCCCGCCTGCGCCACCAGCAGACAATGCTCGCCAATCGACACGTTGTGCGCAATCTGCACCAGGTTGTCGATCTTCGTCCCCCGCCCGATCACCGTCGGACCCAATGCCCCCCGGTCAATCGTCACGTTCGCCCCGATCTCCACGTCGTCGTGCACGATCACGTTCCCAACCTGCGGCACCTTGCGATGCAGCCCCGAATCCAGCACGTAGCCAAACCCGTCCGACCCCACCACCGTTCCGGCATGAATGCGCACCCGCCGGCCCAGTTGTGTCCGCGGATACAACACCACATTCGGAAACAATTCCGTCTCCTCGCCCACCACGCTGCCGGCCCCCACGTGATTTCCTCCCCGCAGAATCGCGCGCGCCTCGATCCGCGCGTCCTCACCGATGACGCACAACGGCCCCACGTGCGCCGATGGATCCACCACGGCCGATCCCGCGACCACCGCGCCCGGATGAATGCCTGCAGGCGGCCTGGGTTCGGGAAAAAACAGGGGCAGAACCTTGGCGAACGCGATCCGCGCGTTCGGCACCTTGACAATCACCTTGGCGTCCGACGCAAAATCCCCGTCGATCAGAATCCCCGTCGCGGCGCTTTGCTCGGCCTTTTTGAAATAGGTCTCGTTCTCGGCGAATGTCAGGTCGCCGGGCTTCGCCGTGGTGGCCGGCGCAAAACCGGTCAGCACCACCGATCCGTCCCCGCGAACCTCACCATCCAGTTCCCTCGCAATATCGGCGGCAGTCAATGGCATAAGGCAACACCCGGATTAAATCCCACGATCATTGATGACGACATTCTTCTCACCCAGCACGATCACCCGGGGACGCCAGGTCTTCGCGACTTGTTCCTCAAACCAGGCAAAGCACATGATCGTCAAACGGTCTCCCACCTTCCCCCGATGGGCGGTGGCGCCGTTCAACACGATCGCCCCTGTCCCGGACTCCCCGGGAATCGCGTAGGTCTCGAATCGCTCGCCGTTGTTCAGGTTCCCGCATAGTATCTTCTCGAACGGGAGAATGCCCGCCCGCTCCATCAACGCGCCGTCGATGGACAGGCTCCCTTCGTAATTCACATTCGCGGACGTCACCCACGCCCGATGTATCTTCGATTTCAACAGACACACTTGCATACGTTCACACGGCCGGCCAATCCGACGGACACCACCCCAAACCACGCGGACAACCTGCCGTCGCCTTCCAACTCCCGCCACGCGTCCCGCCCGCCTGAAGACACTAACATAAGCGAGAGCGGGAAAACACAAGCCCGGCCCCGCCGCCGGGCATCAAGGGGCGCAAAATCACCCCAACCGGTTCAAGCCGGATGAATGGAAGATTGCGGCGGACCGCTCCGGGGAAGCCCCTCAAGTCACCCGGCTCGCGCTTCGTCCTCGCCTGCTTGGGCCCCCCCGCCAAGTCGTCCGTTGACTTGAAAAACGGCGGCCACTATAAAGCCCGCGTCACCTAATTCAACACCTACTTCATCAAGTCATTATGGCCAAGACCTTACGTGTCGGAATGATCGGTTATCGGTTCATGGGCAAGGCGCATTCGAATGCCTGGCGCCAGGCACCCCGCTTCTTCCCGCTCAAGGCCGGCGTCGAACTCCACACCATCTGCGGACGCGACCCCAAGGGCGTCAAAGCCGCCGCAAGACAACTCGGCTGGCAGAACACCTCCACCGACTGGCGCGCCGTCGTCCAAAACCCCGAGATCGACATCGTGGACATCAACACGCCCAACGACTCCCACGCCCGGATCGCCATCGCGGCGGCCCGTGCCGGCAAGCATGTCCTCTGCGAAAAACCCCTCGCCCTCAATGTCAAACAGTGCGAGCAGATGCTCGACGCCGCCAAAAAGGCGCGGATCGTCCACATGGTCTGCCATAACTACCGCCGCATCCCCGCCATCGCCCTCGCCAAAAAAATGATCCATGAAGGCGCACTCGGCGACCTCTACCACTACAACGCGCGCTACGCCCAGGATTGGATCGTCGATCCCAAATTCCCCCTGGTCTGGCGCATGCAAAAGGGCGTCAGCGGCAGCGGCGCCCACGGCGACATCAACGCCCACATCATCGACCTCGGCCGCTATCTGGTCGGTGAATTCAGCGAGGTCTCCGGCCTCATGCACACCTTCATCAAGCAACGCCCCATCGAGGACGCCGGTGGCAAGGGCGCGGGCCTCGGCGGCAAAGGCAGGCGAAAGATGGGCCGCGTCACCGTCGATGACGCCGCTCTGTTCCTCGGACGCTTCAAGAACGGCGCGCTCGCGAACCTCGAAGCCACACGCTTCGCCCTGGGCCGCAAGAATCACATCAACATCGAGATCAACGGATCCAAAGGTTCCCTCCATTTCGATTTCGAGGACATGAACCGCCTCCAGTTTTTCGACAACACCAACCCGGCCGACCGCCAGGGATTTCGCGACATCCTGGTCACCCAACCCGGCGGCGCCCATCCCTATGTCGGCAACTGGTGGCCGCCCGGCCACATCATCGGCTACGAACACACCTTCGTTCATACCATCGCCGACTTCGTCAACGCCGTGGTCCAGGGCAAGCCGGTCCAACCCACCTTCGAGGATGGACTCCGCAATCAACGGGTCCTGGCGGCCGTCGAGGAATCCGCCAGAAAACGCGCCTGGATCAAGGTCTGAGTACCTGTTG
>DATKEE010000359.1:0-7637 GCA_035544555.1 Candidatus Methylomirabilota bacterium | reverse complement strand
GCTCATGGCGTCGGCCATTCCCCCGTCACCGCGCTCGCCTTCAGTCCGGATGGATCCCGAATCGTCGTGGCCGGTCATGGCGAGGTCAGGATTCTCAATGCGAATGACGGAACCGGCCAGGCGTCGCTTCCATGCGGGTTTCCCAGAATCAGCGGATTCGCGTTCAGTCCGGACGGTTCGTACCTGGCCGTCAGCGGTGGTGAACCGGGCGTCCACGGCGGCGTTGAACTCTTCGAGTGGCCCGGCGGCGCCTCGGTCGGACGAAGGCTCCACCACCTGGATCACGCGACCGCCGTCGCCTTTCATCCTTCCGGGACCCTGCTCGCCACCGCCGGGGCCGATGCCGAGGTGCATTTTCAACAATGGCCGGGACTGACCCCTTTGAGGATCCTGGAGGGGCATTCCGGCCCCGTGCTCGCCGCGCGGTTCAGTCCGGATGGTGATCTCCTCGTCACCGCCGGCATGGACCGCTCCATCAAGGTCTGGGACGCCGGCACCGGCGAACTGCAACGCTCGTTCAGCCATCACACCGATATCGTCCATTGCCTGGCCTTCCGTCCGCGCCTTCCGGGAGAGGGCGGGTCGCCGCCTTTTCACTGCGCCTCCGGAAGCAACGACCGCACGGTGCGCGTCTGGCAACCCGCCATCGGCCGCATGATTCGCATCGTGCGCGGCCATGGCGGTCCCATCCTCAGCGTGGCCTACTCCGCCGATGGCTCGCGTTTGTTCTCGGCCGGACAGGAGGGAATCGTCAGGATCATCGACGCCGACAGCGACCGCATTCTCCATGAATGGCGGGCGCACGACGACTGGATCTACGCGACGGCGGTTTCCCCGGACGGCGAGGTTCTCGTCAGCGGCGACTGGACCGGGACGGTCAAACTCTGGGACATCCGGGAGGGGCGGGGGACGTTGCTCTGGACCTGGCCGCGATCCCCGTGACCCGGATAAACAACTTCCGCTCGCCTCGACCCGGCTCCCTCTCCTATGCTCCCCGCCCGGCTGGATCGGCTCCGTTGCCTGCTTGCAACCAGACCCGTCCGCGCCAAAGTAACGCCGGGACAGCACCGGCCATTGCCGGGTCCTTTTCAGATTGAGAATCAGCGATAACACGATGTCCGACCGTCTCGCATGACCAGCCAACAGATCCGCCAGTCGTTCCTGGATTTCTTTCAATCGAAGCTGCACACCCTCGTGCCGTCGTCGAGCCTGATGCCCGATTCGCCCGGGCTGCTCTTCACGAACGCCGGCATGAACCAGTTCGTCCCCATCTTCCTCAATCAGCGCAAACCCGACGTCTCCAAATGGCCCGGCGCCATCCCCGCCCTCGACACCCGCGCCGCCGACACCCAGAAATGCATCCGTGCCGGCGGCAAACACAACGACCTCGAGGACGTCGGTCTCGACACGTATCACCACACGTTCTTCGAGATGCTCGGCAACTGGTCGTTCGGCGATTACTTCAAGCAGGAAGCCATCGAATGGGCCTGGGAACTCGTCACCGACGTCTGGAAGTTCCCGAAACACCGGCTCTACGCGACGGTTTACTGTCCCGACGACGCGAGAGAACACTGGCCACAGCTCCACAAGTGGATATGCGCCCAAGCAAAGGATCGCGATGTTAAGCAGTGGGGTCAGACCGATTATCAGCACCTGTTCTTTGGGCCTGACGCCCCCGCAACCAAACTCGGACTGAAGGAGAATCCCGACATTGAGGCAGCTTATTGGTGGGCAGAACTTTTCATTCAGGCCGGACTCGATCCCGCCGTGCACATCGTTCCGGGCGACAGGAAGGACAACTTCTGGATGATGGGCGAGACCGGCCCCTGCGGTCCGTGCAGTGAACTTCATGTCGATCTCACGCCCCAGGCCGATACGAAGGGCCGGCTGGTCAACGCCGGCACCGCCGAGTGCATCGAAATCTGGAACCTCGTCTTCATCCAGTTCAATGCGAACCCCGACAACACCTACTCGCCCCTCCCGGCAAAGCACGTCGATACCGGCATGGGCTTCGAACGCGTCGCCGGCATTGTCCAGTGCACGAAAGACTTCACCGACTTCACCCGCGCGATCTCGAATTATGAGACCGATGTGTTCCGTCCCATCTTCGATGAGATCGAGAAGCTGAGCGGGAACAAGTATGGCTCGACGCTCCCGCCTTCGGGAACGACCGGAACCACGGAACAGGAAAAGATCGACGTGGCGTTTCGCGTGATCGCGGATCATATCCGCACGCTGAGTTTCGCGATAGCCGACGGCATCAAGCCCGGGAACACGGATCGGAATTATGTTCTGCGCCGCATCCTGCGCCGCGCCGTCCGTTACGGGCGCACGCTCGGATTCCACGAACCGTTCTTCTACAAGCTGATCGATGTGCTCGTGGATCACATGGGCGATGTGTTTCCCGAAATCCGCGAGAAGAAGCAACTCGTTCAGGAAACCATCCGCATCGAGGAGGAGGCGTTTAATAGGACGTTGGATCGCGGGATTGAGATGTTCGAGGAAGCTGTTCAAATGGCAAGCGGACTTATTGTGCCAGGCACAATTGGAATCCAGACCGGTAAGTTGGAAGTCTATTCAGATGGGCGAAGAAGTGAAGTGATGTCTGTCGTTTCCAGGAGAACGCCGAACGGAACAATTGAAAGTGGGATCAGTGGTGCATTCGCTTTCAAGCTCTACGACACCTACGGCTTTCCCCTCGACCTGACCGAACTCATGGCCCGCGAACGCGGTCTGACCGTCGATGTCGAGGGCTTCAACAAGCACATGGAGGAACAGCGCGAACGCGCGCGCAAGGCACAGAAACGCGAGGTCATCGAGGTCTCGCAGATCGAGACATCCAAGCCAACGGAATTCATCGGCTACGACAACCTGGAAGCCTCGGCAGAGGTTCTTGAAGCCGTTCAAGTGAAGGACAAGACCGCCGTCATACTCGATACCTCCCCGTTCTACGCCGAGATGGGCGGCCAGGTCGGCGACACGGGCGAACTCAGCGGTGGCGGCCAGCTCTGGCGCGTCGTCAACACGCGGAAGACCGGCGACACCTGGCTGCATTTCCTGTCTGAAGCGGACGCTCCATCGCCCGGCCAGCATGTCACCCTTTCAGTCGAGCGCCCCCGCCGCTTCGCCATCCAGCGGCATCACACCGTCACCCATCTCTTCCACTGGGCGTTGCACGAAGTGGTCAGTCCCGACGCAACGCAGAAAGGTTCCTATGTCGGCCCCGAGAAATTGACCTTCGACTTCAACAGCGCGCCCCTGACCCCGCAACAGATCGCCGACATCGAGAGATTGGTGAACGAGCGCATTCTCGAAAACGAGCCGGTGTCGTGGCGGGAGGTTCCCTACGCCGAGGTGCGCGACCGGAAGGACGTCCTGCAATTCTTCGGCGACAAATACGGCGATGTCGTCCGCGTCGTGCAGATAGGCGGTTTTCCTGGAGCGTTGGACGGATACTCGATGGAGCTGTGCGGTGGCACCCACACAAAGGCGACCGGCGAGATTGGGTTGTTCCGGATCACCGGCGAATCCGCCATCGCGGCGGGCGTCCGTCGCATCGAGGCCATTGCGGGTCTGGAGGCCTGGCGGCGGGCGAACGACGAGGTGGAGCTTTTGAAGACCGTCGCCGGAAGGCTCAACGCGCCGGTGGGCGAACTGGAGAAAAAGATTGAATCGATGCTCGTCCATCAAAAGGAATTGGAGAAACAGCTCAAGTCCCTCGAACAGAAACAGGCGGCGGAAACGGCGAGGGGGTTGGTCTCACGCGCGCGGACAATCAAGGGCGTGCCTGTGATCGCTGAGAACCTGGGCATTGCGGGTGGCGACTTCCTGCAATCCGTCGCCGACGCGTTGAAGGGCGGGTTCAAGGGCGTGGTGGTGCTGGGTGGCGTCATGGACAATGCCGTCGCGCTGGTGGCGACCGTGTCCCCGGAGCACACCAAACAGATCCAGGCCGGAAAACTCATCCAGCAGATCGCGCCCATTGTTGGAGGCAAGGGCGGCGGCCGTCCCGACAATGCCCGCGGCGGCGGAAAGGACGCATCGAAACTCGACGAGGCTCTGGCAAAGGCGGGTGAACTGGTGGGCGCCTAACCACGTAGCGCAGCCGTCCCGGCTGCGAGTTCAAGGGGCGTCCCCGCCCCGTGTGCGGCGCGCGCAAGAACCCATTACTGCTCCGGCAGCAGTTCCCGCACGTTCCGCAGGAGGTCGGCGACGGAGAATGGTTTTGCAAGGACGCGGCTTGCGCCCAAAACCTCGGCCATGTGCAGATAATTACCCGGATCGAGCCTGCCGCCGCCGGACATGGCGATGATTTTCAAGTCGGGCCGGTTTTGCCGCAGGCGCGTGATCAATTCCAACCCTTCCATGTCGGGCATCACGATGTCGGTGATGACAAGGCTTACCGGGTGTTGGTCGATCATGGGCAGGGCCTCCACCCCGCTGGCGGCTTCGAGGACATGATACGAGGCGCGTTGGAGACCGGTGACCAGCAGACGGCGGAATCGCGCGTCGTCATCGATGACCAGGAGGGTCGGAGCGGAGGAGGGTGTCATGGCTTTGCCGGGGTTGCTGCACATGGAAGGTGTCCATCCGGGATCATGGAGCCGGATCCCCCCGGGTGCGGGGGACAGGAGGCGGAGTCAGGCCAAGGTTGGTTTCCAGCAGTTGGAAGAGGCTGCGGAGATGCGGCAGTGGGCCCCGGCTGATCGCGTTGCCCGCGATCAACTGCGGCATCTGCGAGCCGCCGCTGGAACGGCTGTTGGCCTCGTAGAGCTGGATGTCGGTCTGAATCTGTTGCTCCACCCACGGATCGTTCAGGGCAGCGTTGAGGGCTTCCTCACCCACCAGGCCGGCGGCGTGCCGGGTGGCCTGTTCAACCGGCGGTGGCGGATTGGACTGGAACAGCCAGTCATCGAAGTCCGCCCAAAGTTCGGGACGCGCGCGCCAGACGGCCAGGCTGAGTTTCGCATAGCGGCACGCGTTGACATGGGCGCTGGAGGTGCGCTGCATGAGGTGGTTGCACTCGGAGTCAATCGGCATGGGAAGATTGATGATCGCCAGTTGGCCGTCATAGGCCTCATATGCCTGACGCAGGATCGGATGAAGGTCGCGGCAATGATGGCACGTATAATCGAACAGACTCACCAGCAGATGCGGCGCGGCCGGCGACCCCAGCAGCGGCAGTTCCGCGACGGGCAACCGGAAGGATCCGTTGTGCAGGGACAGTTCGCGCGGGGCCGCGGGGATCTCCACGTCGAAATCCGAGGCGGCCGGGTCCTGTTGAACGTTCGCCGACTGGGAAACGCTGAAGGCCGGTTTTACAACGAAGAACTGTCCGGTTGCCAGGACTCCCACTCCGGCGACTCCCGCCGCGACGGCGAAGGCGCGGGTGGCGAACCGACGGGCGGAACCGCGAAGGGGAGGGTCACCCGGGCGGGCCAACCGGCTGCGGAGCGTTTCGCGGATCAACAACAGAGAAGCCACCACGCCCGCCGTGTGCGCGATCAGGCAGTAGAAGCAGAATGCATCGAGCACCAACCACTGAATGCCGGTGAACCACAGGGCGGCGCCAATGACGGAGGCGGCAAGACCCGTCCGAAGCGCGATCCAGCCGGGGGAGGAGTTGCCACGTTGATCGGGACGCGGGAAAAAAGTGGAGACCAACAGAGCGAGATATGCCAGGGCCGCCGGAAGACTGACGGGAATGCCCAGCCAATAGGCCCAACGACTCTGCAGAACCCGGTTGCAATCCGACTCGGGTCCGCAGCCGGCGACCGCGCCGGAACTGAGCGAGACCCAGCCCAGGTAGAGCGCGGTCAGCAGGGCAATGCCCAGCAGCAGCCGGGCGGCGTTCAGGACCGGAAAGGATCCGGGAACCGGTTTCGACTTGTTCTTACGTTTGGTGGCTTTGGGCATGGGATCGGATGACCCGGCGCCGCCTGGGCAAGCCGGATCGAATTGGTTTTAGACCGGGAGCATGCGCGGATGACGCAGTGAAGCAGGTCCGGGGCGATTGAACAAGACGGGAGAAATTCGTGGTTTTCCATCCGAGCCGCCTATGTTTTTGAGACTGGCGGCGCGCCGGGACGGGGCTACAGTCTCGTCCATCGAATGAACCAGCCGTTTGATTCCATCGAATCCGTCATCGACGATCTTCAACAGGGTCGCATGGTCATCGTGGTGGATGATGCCGACCGCGAAAACGAGGGGGACCTCATCATGGCCGCCGAACGCGTGACCCCCGAGGCGGTCAATTTCATGGCGAAATTCGGGCGGGGTCTGATCTGCGTGCCCACCACCTCCGAGCGGCTGAAGCAGCTTGGGATCGAACAGATGGTCGTGCAGAATCGCGATACGTTTAAGACTGATTTTCAAGTCAGCGTGGACGCCGCCCGCGGGATCACGACCGGCATCAGCGCCGTGGACCGGGCCCGCACCATCCAGGTGATGGCACAACCGACCGCGGTGCCGGAGGATCTGGTGCAGCCCGGGCATGTGTTTCCTCTCCGGGCAAAACCCGGCGGCGTGCTCCAGCGGGCCGGTCACACCGAAGCTGCCGTGGACCTCGTCAAGCTCGCCGGATGCCGGCCCATCGGCGTCATCTGCGAGATCATGAGCGATGACGGTTCGATGGCGCGACTACCGGAATTGACGGAACTGGCTCGGCGTCATGGATTGAAAATCTGCACCATCGCCGAACTGATCAAGTATCGGAGAACCCGTGAGAAACTGGTGGAGCGCGTCGAGATGGTGCGGATGCCGACCGATCACGGGGATTTTGACCTGGTCCTCTATCGTTCGAAGCTCGACGGCCGGCAGCACGTGGCGCTGGTGAAGGGCGAAGTGGCGGGCAAGGAAGGCGTGCTGGTGCGGGTTCACAGCGAGTGCCTGACGGGCGATGTGTTTGGGTCGCGACGCTGCGACTGCGGTTCCCAGTTGCATCAGGCGATGCGACAGGTGGCCGAGGCCGGGCTCGGGGTCATTCTCTATATGAGACAGGAGGGACGCGGCATCGGGCTCGGCGCCAAGATCCAGGCTTACAAGCTTCAGGAAAGCGGTTACGACACGGTGGAGGCGAACCTCAAACTCGGCTACCCCATGGACCTGCGCGAATACGGCCTGGGTGCCCAGATTCTCGTGGATCTCGGCATCCGCAAAATCCGGCTCCTGACCAACAATCCCAAAAAGGTTGTCGGCCTCGACGGCTATGGTCTTGAAATCGTTGAACAGGTTCCGATCCGGATTCAGTCGAATCCGCACAACGAGAAATACCTCGAGACCAAGCGCACGAAGCTGGGTCATCTGATCTGATCGGTTGCCGGCCATGCTCAAGCGATCTTCCAGGACCCGTTCGGCCTCCCGGCGAGGACATTTCGCCATCGTGGCTTCCCTCTACAACCGGCGCTATGTGGATTCGATGCTCCGTTGCGCAAAGGCCGGTTTGAAGAGCGGCGGCGCGGTGAATGTGCGTGTGATCCGGGTCCCGGGGGCGTTCGAAATCCCGGCCGTGGTGGGACGGCTGGCGCAAGCCGATGGCAGTGAAGGGAGGCCCTCGGCCATCGTGTGTCTGGGCGTGGTTCTGCGGGGGGAAACCACGCACGCGGATCACATCGTACAAGGGGTCACCCACGCCCTGG
>DATKEE010000358.1:0-13735 GCA_035544555.1 Candidatus Methylomirabilota bacterium | reverse complement strand
GGCAGGGTCTTTGTGAACTCAGAAGCGGCCTTTGATGCGGCCCTTTTTCAGGAAGCCATCGTAGTGCCGCATCAACAGGTAGGACTCCATCTGCCTCATGGTATCCAGGGTGACGCCCACGATGATGAGCATGCTGGTGCCCCCAAAGAACTGGGCCACGGGCATCGCAATGTCCATCGCGTCGTATAGAATGATCGGAATGACGGCGACGATGGTGAGAAAAATCGCGCCCGCCAGCGTTATGCGGCTCATTGTCCGATGCAAAAAGTCGCTCGTCGCCTGCCCCGGCCGGACCCCGGGAATATAACCGCCGTGCTTCTTCAGATCATCGGCGATCTGGATCTCATTGAACTGGGTGGATACCCAGAAGTACGACATGAAGAGAATGAGGAGTCCGTAGAGCACGAGATAGGGGATGGATCCCATTCGCAGAGCGGAGGCCAAATCGGTGAAAATGCCGTAGCCGGTCTGCTGTGCCAGGAACTGGAAAACCATTTCCGGCAGCATGAGAATCGCCTGCGCGAAAATCACCGGCATGACGCCCGCGTAATTGACGCGAAGCGGCATGAAGGAGCTGCCACCCGAGTAAACCTTCCGTCCCACGGCCCGCTGAGCATACTGGACCGGTATCCGTCTTTGGGCCTGGGTCACCGCCACCACGGTGGACACGACGATCAACAGCAGGGCCACCATGGGCACCAGGTAAATCGGATCCTTGACATCCTCCACGCCTTCCGGAGGGAAAAACATGAGGCGCAACGCCTGTCCCGCCGTCGGGAGTTCCGCCAGGATGCCGATGGTGATCACGAGGGAAATGCCGTTTCCGATGCCGCGGTCGGTGATCTGTTCACCGAGCCACATGAGGAGCATGGTGCCCGTGGTGAGCATCAACACCGTCTCGATGCGATACCACCAGATGTTATCCGACATGACCAACTGACCGGCGAAATCCTGAAACCCGGGAATCTTGTCGGGGTTCTCCCAGGCCAGAGCCATGAGGAATCCCTGGCCGAGACAAAGAAGCAGTGTCAGGTAGCGGCCATACTGAACGATCTTGGTGCGTCCTCCCTCTTCACGCGACAGCTTGCTGAGGCGGGGCACCACGGCGGTCATCAACTGGAGGATGATCGTGGCGCTGATGTAGGGCATGATCCCGAGCGAGGCAACGGCGCACCGGGAGAGGGCTCCGCCCGTGAACAGGCTGTAAAGCCCCAGGAGGGAAGTGCCCGATTGCCGGGCGTTTTCCTGGAACTCGTCGATGTAGCGCGCGAGTTCGGCGGTATCCAGGCCCGGAACGGGAATCATGGCCGCAAACCGACAGATTCCCAGCAACAGCAGGGTGAAAAGAATCCGCGATTTCAGCTCGGGAATCTTGAAGCAATTCGCGAATGTGTTGGCGATGGCGGAAAACATGAGTCAGGCGCCGGATCCGTCTGCCGTGGACTAGGATTTTGAGGATTGCTTCCTGGATTTGCCGGCAATCTCGCAGGATCCGCCCGCAGCCTCGATTCCGGAGCGGGCGGATGCGCTGAAAGCATGGGCAACAACCGTGAGCTTCTTTTTCAGTTCGCCGGTTCCCAGGATCTTGACGCCATGACCTGGTCCGTTGGCCAGCCCGGTCGCGCGCAACGCGGCTTCATCCACACGCGCCCCTTCGTCAAAGCGATTCAAGTCCCCAACATTGACGGGGATGTACCGGGTGGTATGCGCGGCGTTGTTGAATCCCCGTTTGGGAAGCCGGCGGATCAGCGGCATCTGGCCGCCTTCAAAGCCGATGCGGATCGAACTGCCGGACCGGGCGGACTGCCCCTTGCCACCGCGGCCGCTGGTTTTACCGCGGCCACTGGATTCGCCCTGGCCGAGTCGTTTCCGGCGATGTTTGGCACCCGGCCGTGGTTTCAGATCGTGTAAGCGCATAAATGGATCAGGTTAGGGCCGGCTCAACCGGCGAGACAGGACGAATTCTCTCCTGGAGCCCGCGGGCCCGGAGAATGTCGTCGCGCAGGCGGAGTTGTTGAAGGCCGGTGATGGTCGCCTTCACCACATTGGCCGGATTCTTCGAACCGAGAGACTTGGTCAGGATGTCCTTGTAACCCGCCGACTCAAGCACCGCGCGAACAGTCTTGCCGGCGATGATGCCCGTTCCGGGAGAGGCGGGACGCAGAAGAATGCGCGCGCCGCAGTAGGCCGAGAAAACCTCGTGGGGAATGGTGGTGTCCTTGACCGCCACGGGGACCATGTGCTGTCTGGCCACCTCGCTGCCCTTGCGGATGGCATCCGCGACTTCGCCGGCCTTCCCGAGGCCATGGCCGACACGGCCCCGCTTGTCTCCCACCACGACCAACGCGCTGAAGCTGAAGCGGCGCCCTCCCTTGACCACCTTGGAGGAACGGTTGATGAAGACCACCTTCTCGCTCAATTCATTGGCATTGTCCCCGCCGCCGTCGGAACGATCCGAACCCGGACGTCCCCGCCGCGGTGACCGTCCGGGGCCGGGGAAACGGCCGCGTGAACCACCTTCGATGTTTTTCGTTTCTACCACAATGATCTCCTGTTGATTAAAACTGAAGTCCGGCCTCGCGCGCGGCGTCGGCCAGGGCCTGCACCTTGCCGTGATACCGGGCGCTGCCCCGGTCAAAGACGATGCTGGAAATGCCCTTGCTCCTGGCCGCCTCCCCCGCCAGGGCGCCGATGCGCCGGGCGGTCTCGACATTGGCCGAAAGTGTCCCGCGGTCCGTGAGGGTCTTGCTGACCGTGGCCGCCGAGGCGAGGGTGCGCCCCGTCTGATCGTCGATGAACTGCACGTAGATGTGCTGGTTCGAAAACCGCACGCTCATGCGCGGACGTTGCGCCGTGCCGCGGATTTTACCGCGGACGCGCCAGTGCCGCCGCTGCGCGAGTTGATGTTTCTTCTCTGTTCTCATGTGTCCTGGACCACGGATTGGGCCGTGATCGACTTCGATTTATTGAACCGTCTTGCCTTCCTTCCGGACGATCTGCTCATCCGAATACCGCACCCCTTTGCCCTTGTAGGGTTCCGGAGGATAATAGCTGCGGATATCGGCCGCCACCTGGCCGACGACCTCCTTGCTCGGGCCCTCGATGGTGAGCTTGGTGTTCTCCTCGACCGTCACCTTGATCTGGGGCGGGATGGAATAGGCGACCGGATGGGAGTAGCCGAGGTTGAGATTGACGACCTTTCCCTGCACCGAGGCCTTGAATCCCACGCCATGGATCTCGAGTTTCTTGACGAAGCCGTCGCTGACTCCCTTGACCATGTTGAAGAGAATCGCGCGCGTCAATCCGTGACGGGATTTGGACTCCGAATCCTCAGCCTTGCGGCTGACGGTCAGGGTCGTGCCCTCGAGTTTGACATCGGTGTGCCTGGACAACTCGAAGTCGAGCCTGCCCTTGGGCCCCTCGACGGAAATCTTCCGGTCCTTCAGCTCCACCTTGACCTTGGGCGGGACGGTGATGGGTAGTTTTCCGATTCTTGACATAATCAACATGCGCCTGGATCACCAGACATAACAGACGACCTCGCCGCCCAGGTTGTTCTTTCTGGCCTGGGTCCCGGTCATGACACCCCGGGAGGTGGAGACGACGGCCTCTCCCAGTCCGCCGCGGACGCGCGGGATTTCGCGGGCGCCCACGTAACGTCTCAATCCCGGTGAACTCGCGCGGCGCAATCCCTCGATCACACCCTTGCGGCCCTGATACTTCAACTTCATCCGGATCTGGCGCTTGACCTTTTCGCCCTCGACGGCGCAGTCCACGATGTAGCCCTCGCGCTTGAGCAAATCGGCGATGCTCGCCTTCATTTTCGAATGCGGCACCCGGACCTCGGGAAGCAACGCCTGACTGGCGTTGCGGATGCGCGTCAGCATGTCGGATATCGGGTCAGTCATAAGCAACTACCAGCTCGCCTTGGTTACGCCGGGAATCAGGCCGTTCAGCGCCGCTTCGCGGAAGGTGAGGCGGGAGCAACGGAACTTGCGCAGGTAGCCGTGGCGGCGGCCCGACAAACGGCAGCGGTTGACGACGCGCGTGGGGCTCGCGTTGCGCGGCAGTTTGGTGAGGGCGGCATAATCGCCCCGGGCCTTCAACTCGGCCCTCACGGCCGCGTACTTCTGCACGGTTTCCAGTTTCTTCTTGTTGCGCTCCAACCAGGCTCTTTTCGCCATAAACTTATCTTCCTTCGGCAAACGGCATTCCCATCCTCTTCAGCAGATCGAGGGCTTCCTCGTCCGTTTCGGCGCTGGTCACGATGGTGATGTCCATGCCTTGTGTGCGTTTGATCTTGTCCATCTCGATTTCCGGAAAAATGGTCTGATCCGAGATGCCGAGCGAGTAATTGCCCCGGCCATCGAACGAACGGGCGGAAATTCCCCGGAAGTCACGGATGCGCGGCAATGCGGCAGCCACCAACCGGTCGAGGAACTCGTACATGGCCTCGCGGCGGAGGGTGACTCGGCAGCCTATGGGCTGGCCCTCGCGCAGCTTGAAGTTCGCGATGCTCTTGCGGGCCTTGTTGATCACCGGCTTGCGGCCCGTGATGAGCCCCAGGTCGCGGGCCGCGTCATCCACCGCCCCCTTCTCCAGGGTGGCGCTGACGCCCATGTTCACCACGATTTTCTCCATCCGGGGGATCTGATGCACGTTGGCGTACTTCCGATGCTCGCGCAGCGCCGGCCGGACGTCCTTCATGTATTTCTCGTAAAGTCTCGATTTCATCTTGTGCTCTCAAGCGGGGATTTCCCGGATTCCCGGGCCCCGCCTGTTTGAAAACGCTTCATTCCTTCGTGGTGGCGGCGGCGGGCTGCCGCGCGGCCGCCCGGGCATCAAAGTTCGCCGCCAGCATCACATTGGAGGCGTGGATCGTGCCTTCGCGCTCGACGATCGCGCCCTGCGGATGCTGCTGGCTCTTGCGGGTGTGCCGCTTGATCATGCGGCAACCTTCCACGATCAATCGGTTCTTCCTGGGGAGGACCTGGATGATCTTGCCGCGCTTGCCGCGTTCGGCGCCGGAAATGATCACCACCTCGTCGCCCTTCTTTACATGCAATCCTGCCATAAGTATCAGATGACCTCCGGGGCGAGGGACACGATCTTCATGAACTTCTTGTCGCGCAATTCGCGCGCGACGGGACCGAAGATCCGGGTTCCCCGCGGATTGTTTTCCTTGTCAATGATCACAATGGCGTTGCTGTCGAAGCGCAGGTAGGAGCCGTCGCTCCGCCGGATCGCCTTGCGCGTGCGCACCACCACCGCGTTCACGACGTCGCTCTTCTTGACCGTCCCATCCGGGGCGGCCTCCTTGATGTGCGCCTTGATGATGTCGCCGACGCGGGCATACGCCTGATTGCTGCCCAGGACGCCGATCATCGCGGCGCGCTTGGCGCCCGTGTTGTCGGCCACATCGAGAATGGAACGTAGCTGTAACATGGTATTGCGGTTGGATCAGGCGTTCGCGGGGGCGGCCGCTGATTCGACGTTGCGCTCCACCACCTGCACCAGCCGCCATCGTTTGGTCCGCGAGAGCGGCCGGGTTTCCTGGATGCGCACGCGATCCCCGGGGTTCGCCTCCCCCTTCTCGTCGTGCGCGTAAAGCTTCTTGTAACTGCGGATGACCTTCTTGAATCGGGGATGCGGAAAGCGCCGCTCCACCTGGACGACAATGGTCTTCGCCATCTTGTTGGAAAGCACCTCGCCCACCCGTTCCTTACGATGTCCCCGCTCTGGATTGTTTTCAGCCATACTGGATTTCAAAAAAATTATGCCGGTTGCTTGCGAACCTGGGTCAGCCGGGTTTCGACCCGCGCGATGTCGCGCCGCAGGGTCCGCAGGCGGGACGGCTTCTCCAACTGACTGCTGGCCTGCTGCAACCGCAGGTTGAACATCTCCTGCCTCAACTCCCGGCTCTTCGCCGTCAGCTCCGGCACCGTCAAATCCTTCAGTTCATTGATCTTCATTGTCCAGGATCCTCAGGAAACCTTGTGTCGCGAAACGAATTTCGTCCGGATCGGCAGTTTGGCGGCGGCCAGGCGCATGGATTCCCGCGCCACGACCTCCGGAACACCGTCCACCTCGAACAGCACATTGGCGGGCCGGATCACCGCCACCCAGGATTCCACCGGCCCCTTCCCCTTGCCCATCCGGGTCTCGAGCGGTTTCTTGGTGATCGACTTGTCCGGAAACACCCGGATCCACACCTTGCCCCGGCGCTTCATGAAGCGCGTGATCGCGACGCGCGCGGCCTCGATCTGCTTGGTGTCCAGCCAGCAGCGCTGCAGAGCCTGCAATCCGTACTCGCCAAACGCCACCGTCGCGCCCCGGTAGGCGACTCCGGCGCGGTTGCCGCGGTGCATCTTGCGGTACTTCACTCTTGCGGGCATCATCGGCATAACAAATCCTCGCTTCCAGACGGGTTACAACCCGGACACGGCGGCCGTTTGCGCGGGCCGTTTCTCGATCTTGGTTTCACCTTTGCAAATCCAGCATTTGACCCCCAGCTTGCCGTACAACGTGCCGGCCTCGGCAAATCCGTAGTCAATGTTCGCCCGCAGCGTGTGCAGGGGAACGCTCCCCTGATGATAGGTTTCCACACGCGCCAGCTCGGCGCCTCCCAGGCGCCCGGCGCAACGGATCTTGATCCCCTCAGCGCCAAAATCCATGGCGGTCTGCACGGCCCGCTTCATCGCCCGCCGGAACGAGACCCGCCGCTCGAGTTGGAGCGACACGTTCTCGGCGACCAACTGGGCATCCAGTTCGGGTTGCTTGATCTCCTGGATGTCCACGTAAATTTCCTTGCCGGTCAACCGGCTCAACTCCTCCTTCAACTTGTCGATCTCCGCACCCTTGCGCCCGATCACAACGCCCGGCCGGGCGGTGAAAATGGTGATGCGGCACCGCGTCGCCGCGCGCTCGATCAGGATCTTTGGCACCGACGCGGATTCCAGCTTTTGCTTCAGCACGGAGCGGATCCGCCGGTCCTCCGTCAACAATGTGCCGAACTCCTTCTTGTCGGCATACCACTTCGATCGCCAGTCCTTGGTGACGGCGATGCGCAGGCCGATCGGATTAGTTTTCTGACCCATAACAGTTTATTCGTCCGAGACTACAATCTTGATGTGGCTGCTTCGTTTGAGAATGGGGCCGGCGGAACCGCGGGCCTTGGGGATGAAACGCTTGATCGTGCGGGCGGTCTGCGCCACGGCTTCGCTCACGATCAGGTTCTCGGGACGGGCGCCGTTGTTGTTCTCCGCGTTGGAAATCGCCGACTGAAGGGTCTTGGCGACCAGGCGGGCGGATTTCCGGGGGACAACCGCCAGGACGGCCTGCGCCTGGAGCGCGGGGAGCCCCTGAATCTGACGGACCATCTCCCGCATCTTCTGCGGGGACATCCGGACGTTTTTGGTGATCGCGTGAACCTTCATGGGATTACTTGGCTTCCGCCTTCGCGGTATGGGCACCGTGACGTTTGAACGTGCGCGTGAGGGAGAATTCGCCCAGACGATGGCCCACCATGTTCTCGGTGACGAAGACCGGATTGAACACCTTGCCGTTGTGTACGCTGAATGTCAGCCCCACAAAGTCCGGCGTGATCATCGACCGGCGGGACCACGTCTTGATCGGGGCCTTGGACTTGGTTTCCTTCGCCTTGACGATCTTTTCGAGGAGCTTGTGGTCCACAAACGGACCTTTTTTGATCGAACGTCCCATACGTTGCTTATTTGTTCTTCACCGGCCGGCCGTCCCGTCGCACCAGGATGAACCGGTCTGATTTCTTGTGACGACTCCGTGTCTTGTAACCCTTGGCGAGCAAACCCCACGGGGACGTGAGGTGTTGCCGTCCTCCGCCGCCCTTGGATTTGCCCTGGCCGCCGCCGTTCGGGTGGTCCACGGGATTGCGGGCCATGCCGCGGGTCAGCGGACGAATGCCGAGGTGGCGTGCACGGCCGGCCTTGCCCAGCACGACTTTCTCGTGCTCGGTGTTGCCCACCTGCCCGAGGGTCGCGTAACACTCCTCATGCACCCTCCGAATTTCCCCGGAAGGCAGCCGGATCTGGGCATACCCTTCATCCCGCGACATCAGGGTGGCGGCGGCTCCCGCCGTCCGGACCATTTGCGCCCCGCGGCCGGGAACAATCTCGATATTGTGGATGTGAATGCCGACCGGAATGGCCTTCAGGGGGAGGGCATTGCCCACTTCCGCCGGCGCGGCCGGGCCGCTCAACAGTTTGGCGCCGACCTTCAACCCCACCGGAGCGACGATGTAGCGCTTTTCCCCGTCCTTGTATTCCAGGAGCGCCAGCCGCGCGGAACGGCCGGGATCGTATTCAATCCCCACGACCGTCGCCGGCACTCCGTGCCTGTCCCGGCGGAAATCCACCTTGCGGAGCTTCTGCTTGTGGCCTCCGCCGATGGCGCGGGCCGTGACGCGACCGTAGCAGTTCCGTCCCCCCGTCTTTTTCCGGATCCGGATCAGGCTCTTCTCGGGCTTGTGCTTGGTGATCTCCCCGAACGACGCCACGGTGATGTACCGTGTGGACGGCGTGAGGGGTCTGAATGATTTCACTGGCATAACGGCAATTCGTTCTAGGTGAGGCTGATTTTGTCGCCCTTCTTGAGGGTCACCATGGCCTTCTTCCAGTCCGGCGCCTTTCCGGCCTGGCTGGTGCGCTGGCGGCGGAGTTTTCCCCGCACGTTCGCGGTGTTCACGCGGAGCACCGTCACTTTGAACAATTCCTCGACGGCCTTGCGGATCTGGATCTTGTTGGCCCGCCGGTCCGCGACCACGGTGAACTGGTTGAGCGCGTCCGACTGCCTGGTTCCCTTTTCCGTCACGCGGACGGTCTTGATGATATCAAAGGCGTTCATCGCTTCTTACTTTTCGGCCAGCCTTGCTTCCAGCTTCTCCATCGCGCCCCGGGTGATCAGAAGGCGTGCGGGTTTCAACACCTGGTAGGTGTTCAGTGATTCGCTCGTGGCCACTTCCACAAAGGGAACGTTTCTCGAAGCCAGCATGAGATTGCGGTCCACGTCAGGCGAGACCACCAGCGCGGTGCCCTGGATGTCCAGGCTCTTCAACACGGCGAGAAAGTCGCGGGTCCGATGGGAGGCCAGTTTGAGATCGTCCACCACGACCACATCCCCTGACTTGAGCCGTTCGGAAAGGGCCTTGCGCAGCGCGAGTTGTTTGGTCCGGCGGTTGACTTTCTTGCCGAAGTCCCGGGGTTTGGGGCCGAACACCACGCCGCCGCCCCTCCAGAGGGGGGAGGCGAAGGAACCGGCGCGCGCGCGTCCGGTGCCCTTCTGACGCCAGGGTTTCTTGCCGCTGCCGGCCACTTCGCCCATGGTCTTGGTGCTGGCGGTTCCACTCCGCCGGCCCGCCCGGTAGGCGACCACCGCGTCATGAACCGCCTGGGTGCCGCGACCATCCTCGATGATCGGGAACTTCACCTCCAGCTCGCCCTGGCTCTTTCCCTCAATGTCTGTCACCTGCAGTTTCATGAAATTCCTTTACGCCTGCTTCGCCGTCCCGGCGGCCTTTGGCGGCCGCTTCTTGGCCGCCCGGATCACCACGTAATCACCCTTCGCGCCCGGAACCGCGCCTTTGATCAGCAACACGTTGTCGTCCGCGCGAACCTGCATCACCTGAAGATTCTGAACGGTCCGCCGCACCTGGCCCATGTGCCCGGGCATCTTCATGCCACGCATCACCGTGCCGGGAAACAATCGCTGCCCGATGGCACCGCTGCGCCGCCGCCAGCCCTTGGCGCCGTGCGAGGCGTCGCCGCCACGAAAATTATGCCGCTTCATCACACCTTCAAAGCCCCGGCCCTTGGTGACGCCAATGGCGTCCACATAATCGCCCGCGTTGAAAATGTCGGGCCCCACGACGTCGCCCGGTTTCACGGTCAGGGAGAAGTCCCTGAACTCGCGCACGCGCTTGACGGGGGCGGCGGAATGCTTCTTGAAGTGGCCGAGAAGGGGACGCGGGACACGCTGTTCCTTCTGATCCTCGAAGCCGAGCTGCACGGCGCTGTAGCCGTCGGTTTCCACCGTCTTGCATTGAATCACGCGGTTGGGACCGGCGAGCACGACCGTCACCGGCGTGAGCACTCCGTTCGCGTCATAAACGCGCGTCTGGCCCAGTTTCTTTCCAAGGAGTCCGAGCATAGGTCAAATCTTGATCGTGATGTCCACACCCGCCGGCAGGTTCAGCTTTTTGAGTTCATCGACGGTTTTGGCCGTCGGATCGATGATGTCCAGAAGGTGTTTGTGCGTGCGCTGCTCAAACGTTTCCTGGGATTTCTTGTCGGCGTGCGGCGACCGCTGAACGGTGAACCGCTCGACGCGTGTCGGCAGCGGAATCGGCCCCGCGACGCGCGCGCCGGTGCGTTTCACCGTTTCGACGATGTCGGTGGCCGACTGGTCGATGACCCGGTGGTCGTATGCCTTCAATCGGATGCGAATGCGTTGTCCAGCCATACTATGGAAACAGAATCAAGGGCGTTGAATTAACTGCGTGCCGGCGGTTTTGTTTTGGCGGTGTCCAGGATAGTCGCCAGAATGCTGTTCGGCACCTGGTCGAAGGTCAGCGGCTCCATGGAATACGAGGCGCGACCTTTGGAGAGCGAACGGATGGCGGTGGCGTAACCGAACATTTCGGCCAGTGGCACCTCGGCATTGAGCAACGTGGCCCCGCTCTTGGCTTCGATGCTCATGATGCGGCCACGGCGGCGGTTCAGGTCGCCCAGCAGATCGCCCTGATACTCGTCCGGGGTGGTGACCTCGACCTTCATGACCGGTTCGAGGAGTATCGGATTGGCCTTCTTCACCGCGTCCTTCAGCGCGAAGATGCCCGCCATCTTGAAGGCGAGTTCGTTGGAATCCACCTCGTGAAACGTTCCATCCACGATTTCCGCCTTCAGATCGATCATCTGATACCCCGCGAGGACGCCGCCGCGGATGGCTTCGCGGATGCCATTGATGACCGCCGGGATGTATTCCTTTGGGATGGCGCCGCCCACCACCTTGCTCTCCACCTCCACTCCCTTGCCCTTCTCGTTGGGCTCGATGCGGATGATGGCGTGTCCGTATTGGCCGCGCCCCCCCGACTGCCGGATGAATTTCCCCTCGCCGTCAGCCGCCCGGGTGATCGTCTCTCGATAGGCGATCTGCGGGGCGCCGGCCGAGGCGTCCACCTTGAACTCGCGCAGCAGCCGGTCGCGGATGATCTCAAGATGGAGTTCGCCCATTCCGGAAATGATCAACTGGCTGGTCTCCTCGTTGGTGAAACAACGGAACGTGGGATCCTCCTCCGCCAGGCGCTGCAATCCCTCCGACATCTTCTCCCGATCCGCCTTGGTCTTCGGCTCGATGGCCATCGAAATGACCGGCTCGGGAAAGGTCGGCGGCTCCAGTGCGACATCGAAATCCTCGTCGCAGAGGGTGTCGCCCGTGGTGATGTTCCTGAGGCCCACCAGGGCCGCGATGTCCCCGGAGAACACGACGTCGCATTCCAGCCGCTTGTCCGCCTGAATCATCATGACGCGGCTGACGCGTTCGCGCTTGCGGGTGCGCGGATTGTAGATGGTGTCCCCCTTCTTCAACTGACCGCTGTAAACCCGGAAAAAGACCAGCTTGCCCACGAACGGATCGGTCCACAACTTGAACGCCAGCGAGCAGAATTTGCCGTTGTCGTCCGAATGCACCTCGACGGTCTTGTCCTCCTCACCGGGCACGTGACCGACCGCGGGCGGGACGTCCAGGGGCGACGGCAGATAATCGATGACGGCGTCGAGGAGCGGCTGCACCCCCTTCTTCTTGAACGCCGAGCCGCAGAGTACCGGCACGATTTCATTGGAACAGGTAAGCCGGCGGATCGCCGCCTTGAGAACGGGGGCCTCCACCGGTTTCTCCTCGATCACAAGCTCCGCGATCTCGTCGTCCTTGTCGGCGACCGCCTGGACCAGTTCCTCCAATGCTTGCTTCGCCGCCTCCTTCAAATCGTCGGGAATCTCACCCACCTCGTACTTCAGGCCGATCGGATCCGAATCGTCATAATAGAGGCCGCGCTGGTTGACGATGTCGATGACGCCCTTGAGATGGTCTTCCTTCCCGATGGGGATGGTGACGGGATAGGCATAGGCGCCGAGCTTTTTGCGCATCTCGTCCACGGCGTTTTCGAAGTTGGCGCCGGTGCGATCCATCTTGTTGACGAAGGCAATGCGCGGGACGCGGTACTTGGTGGCCTGGCGCCAGACGGTCTCGGATTGGGGCTGCACGCCGGCGACGCCGCAGAAAACCGCCACCGCTCCGTCCAGCACACGCATGGATCGTTCGACCTCCGCGGTGAAATCCACGTGGCCGGGGGTGTCAATGATGTTGATCCGGAACGGAAGGTCGGTGTAGAGCTTGCACGTCCCATCCTCCTTCTGGGTCCAGTAACAACTGGTCGCCGCCGAGGTGATGGTGATGCCGCGCTCCCGCTCCTGCTCCATCCAGTCCGTGACGGTGTTGCCGTCGTCCACATCCCCCATTTTGTGGATCAGACCGGTGTAGAACAGAATCCGCTCCGTGGTCGTGGTCTTGCCGGCGTCGATGTGCGCGGCAATCCCGATGTTCCTCGTCCGCTCCAGGGTGTACTGGCGGTTCGGGGCGTTCACGGACTTGTTCTCGGTCATCTGTTCCATTTTTTATCGTTGCTCAGAGACTAAAAGCGCCCCGAGATGCTTCCGCCTTCGGGGCGCTCAAACTGCCGGACGGGCTACCAACGGAAATGGGCGAAGGCCTTGTTGGCCTGCGCCATCTTGTGGACCTCATCCCTTCTGCGAATCGCGTTGCCCTGGCCCTGATAGGCGTCGAGGATCTCGGCGGCCAGGGCTTCCTTCATCGTCGTGCCTTTCCGGGCGTCCGCGTAATCCACCAGCCAGCGCATCGCGAGGGACAACTGCCGGTCGGTGGTCACTTCCAGGGGCACCTGATACGTGGCGCCGCCCATGCGGCGGGCCTTGACCTCGAGGCGCGGTTTGGCGTTGTCCACCGCGCGCTGCAACACCTCGAGCGGGTTGGCTTGGGAGGTCTTGTCGGCAATCTGATCGAACGCCCCGTACACGATCCGTTGCGCGGTGCTCTTTTTCCCCGACTGCATCACAGTGTTGACCAGCCGGGTCACCAGCGGACTGTGATACCTGGCATCCTCCGCGAGAGGACGTTTGTAAGCTTGACGGCGACGAGACATAAACAGGTTCCCTACTTCTTCTTCCCTTCGGACTTGGCTTCCTTCGGACGCTTCACCCCGTACTTGGACCGGCTGACGCGGCGCTTTTCGACTCCCGCGGCGTCGAGCGTCCCGCGGACAATATGATACCGGACACCGGGCAGGTCCTTGACGCGCCCTCCGCGCACCAGCACGATGGAATGTTCCTGCAGATTGTGGCCTTCATCAGGGATGTAGGCGATGATTTCGTAACCGTTCGTCAACCGCACCTTCGCAACCTTCCGCATCGCCGAGTTCGGCTTCTTCGGGGTGCGCGTCATCACCTGCAGGCAGACCCCCCGTCGAAACGGCGAGTTCTCCAGCGCGGGCGACTTGGACTTGGTCCGGATTTTGTTCCGTCCCTTTCGGACAAGTTGGTTGATCGTCGGCATCAGTTGATTTTTTTCGCGCTCGTTCCCGGGTTCAAGGGAAAGGAGCGCGGATATTAGCAAAGGAACTCGCGGTTGC
>DATKEE010000357.1:0-5177 GCA_035544555.1 Candidatus Methylomirabilota bacterium | reverse complement strand
TGTACCGCCAACCCCGCGTCGTTGATGCTGTCCGGGTGCTCATCCATCATTACAAAGAGATCCACAGGCGAGGGCACGGTGATGTGGGCGAATTTGCCGTAGGTTTTCCACTGGTTCTGGGCCTTGCTGTAGGTGCCGTTAAGCCATTCCCCGCTCACCGGCGTGCCCGGAGCCCGGCCCCCGATGGATGCCCACAACGTTCCCACCGCCTGGCTCATGGAAAGACTGCGCACCCGGGGACCCAACCCGGGAACCGTGCTTTTGTCCGCCACGCATTTGTAAATGTCGGGGCTCTCGGTGTACCTCGCCAGCTTGGCGTTTTCAGGCTCCGTTAGCAGCAAGGTGTTTGTGTTGTCCGTGTTGCCCGCATTGAAATTCATGTTGCCTGAAACCCAGCCGACCTGGCCCGGTTCGTTCGGTACAAACAGGCCGTCGTTGTCATCCGGATACATCGTGAATGCCAGTTGGATCTGCCGGAGATTGTTCAGACAATGGGCTCCCTGCGCCTTCGATTTGGCGTTCGACAACGCCGGCAACAGCATCGCCGCCAGAATCGCGATGATCGCAATCACGACCAGCAGCTCGATCAGGGTGAATCCGCGCCGATGACGCGCGCCGTTTCCTTCTCCGATTCCGGATGGTTCAAGCAGTTGTGTCATATCATGTGGCCTCGCTAAATGGCGGTACAGCGAAATCCGCCAAGGTTGGTTTTCAATATCCACGGACACTATCCGAGATCAAAATCCGGCGCAACTGTGCGTTTCGCCGCACACCAATGCCACTCCCTGACTCGAAGCCCGCCAGCCGTGCCTTGTCCCTTCCGGACCCGTCCATAACCCGAGACCCTGAAATCAGGCAGCCGCTTGGAACTGAGGCATTTCGCAGCTCCATAATGGCATTCCCGCTTGGAATACTCGAATTCCACTATCTCCCACCCCCGTCGAACAAAACCCGGCCCCGAATTTTTCTTGCCCCCGTCCCTCCAACGAAATTCAATCGCCCCACCCGAACCACAGCCCTTATGAGCATTTCAACCATCACCTCCCTCCGCACCGTCAAATCCAAAACCCGCTCGAAGGTCGAAGCCGAACTCTCCCGCACGGGTGGTCTCCTCCGTCTCGCGCCCTGCTGGGTTCCCCGGTCCTTCCTCCAGCCCGGCCTCCGGCTCAAACTCCATCCCGACGACACCTATGCCTATGGCGCCAATCGAGGAGGTATCGACGAACGCTGGTTCGCCTCCACAACCGAGGCCGCCAACGAAGGTCGTGTCCCGGATGAGGGCCTGAGTTATGTCGTCATCGGTCGCGAACGCCTGACCTTGCGCCAGGCGGTCGAGGACTGCGGCGCCGCGCTGGTCGGCTCGCGCATCTGGAACAAGTACGGAAAATGGCCCGTGTATTCGAAATTCTTCGACAACATGGGGCCCATCCCGCATCACATGCATCAGAACGCCAAACAGGCCCGGCTCGTCGGCCAGGAGGGCAAGCCCGAGAGTTATTACTTCCCGCCCCAGCACAACAACGTGGGCAACAATTTCCCACACACCTTCATGGGCCTCGAACCCGGCACCACCCGCGAACAGGTGCGGCAATGCCTCGAAGACTGGAACAAGGGCGACAACGGCATCCTCGACCTCTCGAAGGCCTACCGCCTCAAACCCGGCACCGGCTGGTTGATCGGCCCCTGCATCCTCCACGCCCCCGGCTCTCTCTGCACCTATGAACCTCAATGGGGCAGCGACGTCTTCGGCATGTACCAGAGCATGGTCGAAGGCCGTTACGTCCCCTGGAGCCTCCTCGTCAAGGACATGCCCCGGTCCAAACACAAGGACCTCGACTTCATCGTCAATCAACTCGACTGGGAGGCGAACGTCGATCCGCACTTCAAGGACAATCACTACCTCGAACCCGTCCCGGTGGCGGACACGCGCAAGCAAGGCTGGGTGGATCGCTGGATCGTCTATGGCAGGGTCGGCGGGAAGCAATACTTCACCGCCAAGGAACTCACCGTCGATCCCGGCGTGAAGGCGGTCGTCAAGGATCGCGGCGCTTACGGCCTGATCTGCGTCCAGGGCAAGGGCACGATCAATGGACAACCGTTGAACAGCCCCAAACTCATCCGCTTCCACGAACTGACCGAGGACGAGTATTTCTGCGCCGAGGCGGGCGCCAAAGCAGGGATGACCTTCGAGAACACCAGCGACACGGAACCCCTTGTCTGCCTCCGCTATTTCGGCCCCGACGTGAACCCCGACGCGCCGGAAATGGGAGCCCATCGCAAGAGGAAGTTCAACTGAGCGCCGTCCCAAAATCCATTCACCCTCGACATCCATCCCTCCCGGCGCGACTGCTCCTTTCCCATGACCAGCGGGGGGAGATGCGCCTCTGCGGTAGTCGAACATTAACGTCAGATAAACAAGGCGGTATTTGACATAATGTCTGTAATACAGGACGCTAAACGCATGTCGAGAACTGGCTCCATTCCGTTGCCGGCCGCCCACGCGCTCCGCAAGTTGGGCCGCGATCTTGCGCTCGCGCGGCGCAAGCGCGGCATCTCCACGAGCGACATGGCGGCTCGTCTTTTTGTCAGCCGCGATACGCTCTGGCGGCTTGAGCGTGGCGACCCGTCAGTCGCGCTAGGCACTTTGGTAACGGCAACATTCATTCTCAAGTTGCACGACCGTTTGGCAAATCTTGCTGCGCCCGCAAGCGATGAACTCGCTCTCAGTTTGGACGAGCGCCGTCTGCCGCAGCGTATTCGCCGCCCCCGAACATGAACTTGGAAGTCCATATCGATTGGAAGGGGCAGCCCCATCTCGTTGGGCGGCTCCACGGAGCTGATCAGGGTTCGTCCGTCTCGTTTGAGTACGAGACTGATTGGCTCCAGCGGGTTGACGCCTTCGCGATTGACCCCACATCACTTCCGATGCAACGCGGCGCTCATCATGGCAGGATGCTCTTCGGAGCAATTCAGGACTGCGGGCCCGACCGTTGGGGTCGCATTTTGATTGAGCGCGCCGTCCGCAAGAAAGTCCTCGCCCAAAAGCCGTATCGCGATATTGACTACGTGCTGGCGCTTGACGATGCGTCGCGCATCGGTGCATTACGCTTCCGGATTGATGCAAAGAGCCCGTTCCTCGCTGCTGCTAGCGGCAAGCTGCCGCCTCTGGTGCGCCTCAACGCTCTCCTTCACGCCACGGACGCAATTCACAGCGAGACTGAAACCGCCCAAGATTTGCGCTTCCTCCTCGGCGCGGGTTCACCGCTCGGCGGTGCCCGGCCCAAATCAACAGTCAGCCTGGGTGATGACCGGCTTGCCCTCGCGAAGTTTCCCAAACCCGACGACACCCGAGACATTGGGGCGGGCGAAATTCTTGCCCTCACCCTCGCCGGACAAGCGGACATCCAGGTCGCGGAACATCGGCTCATGTCTATCAGCACACAAAGCGTCACGGTTATCACTCGCTTTGATCGCATGGGGAAAAACCGTATTCCGTTCATTTCCGCAGCGACTTTGCTGGGTCTGCCGCACGGCGATTCTGGTGCCTACACCCTGCTGGCCGACGGCGTCCGCCAATTTGGGAATGATGTCCCCGGCGACCTCCGCGAATTGTGGCGACGCCTCGTCTTTTCGCTGCTTGCCAGCAACTACGACGACCACCTTCGCAATCATGGTTTCCTGATGCACGAACCGGGACGTTGGTCACTTTCGCCCGCCTATGATCTCAACCCCGTACCCGAAATCGACCGCGCTCGCATGAACAAAACTGCCATCGCCGAGGATCAAGCAGAACCGACCATTGCCGGGGCAATGGCCGCAGGTGAACGCTTTGGCCTCAAGACCGCCGAGTCGAAGAAAATTCTTCGTGAAGTTTTCACGGCTGTTTCCGGCTGGCGCAAAACCGGGCGACAACTGCGTCTCAAAGCATCCATGCTCGATGCTTACGCCAGTGCGTTTGAACATCCGCTTATGGATGAAGCCAGACGATTGCTCGGCAAATAGCGTTCCTCGCGGCAAGCCATTTTGCTTGGAATAGGACGCACAGTTAAAGCTGCGCTTGAACTATTTCGCCGAGATCAAGCACAAGACAATGCAATTAGCCGACAGATTACGCCGGACTACGCTGGTTACTTGCGGATTGGAAAATCCTTCCTCTCTCCATCGGCTTGAAACGGTCTGGAAGAATGGATGGAGAGGGACCGAGGGTGAGGGCCAATCACTCCGCCGTTCAAAAATCCATTCACCCTCGACAATCCTCCCTCTCCCGACGCGACTACTCCCTTCTCCATGATCAGCGTGGGGAGAGGGATTGAGAGTGAGGGCCATGCGGATCGCGGCGTCTTCCTCGCCAGATTCATTGGAGGTCGCCCATCGAAACGTCCGCGCTCAACAGCGTTTAGAACCCGCATCTCCGCCGGACACGATAGTCACACCCGCCGAAGTTCCCAACCGTGTCGCCCCGGCCTCCAGCATGGCCACCGCAGTTGCGTAATCCCGGATCCCTCCCGATGCCTTGACCCCGAAGTTCGGTCCCACCGTTTCGCGCAGCAGCCGCACATCCTCCACTGTGGCGCCACCCGGTCCATATCCGGTTGAAGTCTTCACGAAGTGCGCGCCGGATTCCAGCGCCAGACGGCACGCCAGCACCTTCTCTTCGCGTGTCAGGAGCCCGGTTTCCAGAATCACCTTCACCGGACGTTCATCCGCCGCTTCCACGACATCCCTCATCTCGCGCAACAGATAATCCGAATCCCCGTCCTTGAGCCGGCCGATGTTCAACACCATGTCGATCTCCTGCGCGCCCTGATCCACAGCCACCTCGGTCTCATACCGCTTGGCGTCCGCATCCATGCCGCCGAGGGGGAACCCCACCACACTCGCCACCTTTACTCCGCTGTCCTCCAGTCGCGCCACCGTGAGTTCCACACGACCGCCATTTACGCAGACGGCGTGGAATTGATGCCGCATCGCCTCGGCGCAAAGCCGCTCAATGTCCTCCGCGGTGGCGTCGGGCTTCAGCAGTGTGTGGTCGATCTTCGAGGCAAGATTCTGCATGAGATCCATCCGTCCCATCGGTCCCTTCGGCCCCATCCGTCCCATGGGGAATCCCCGGAAATCCACCCCCCCGCACGAGTGCCCCACCGGCCCCACAGCCGCCGGCAGAGGCCCGTTCTTCA
>DATKEE010000356.1:0-5404 GCA_035544555.1 Candidatus Methylomirabilota bacterium | reverse complement strand
GATCGTCATGAAATGCCTCGAGAAGGACCGGACGCGCCGCTACCCCACGGCGAATGATCTGGCCGCGGACCTTCGCCGGTATCTCCGCAACGAACCCGTCTCCGCCTGCCCGCCCGCCGCCTCTTATCGTCTGCGTAAATTCATCCGGCGCAACAAGGTCATGGTCGGCGCCGCCACGGTCAGTGTCGCCGCGCTGCTGGTGGCTTCCGTGGTGAGCACCTGGCAGGCGGTCCGGGCCACGCGGGCCGAGCGGGAACAGACCCGCCTTCGCCAGACCGCCGAGGAAGCTGGGAATCAGGCCACCCTGCAACGCCGGCTGGCCGAAGCCGAAAAACTCGACGCCCTCCATCGCGCCTACAATTCCGAGATGAATCTCGTCCAACAGGCCATGCACGCGAATAACTATGGCCGGGTCGTCCAACTGCTCGACCGTCACATGCCCGCCGCCGGTCACCCCGATTTCCGACAATGGGAATGGCGGCATTTCTGGAACAGATCGCGCAGCGAAGCCGCGTTCGCCCTGCCCCGGCAGTCCAACTCGATCACGGCAATCGCCGTTTCCCCCAACGGCCGGCTCCTCGCATCCCGGGATCGGGACGGCGCCCTCAAGCTGTGGGACCTGCCGAACCGGATCGAGGTTGCCGTGTTGAGCGACGGCGGCCAAAGCGGTTGGCCCGGCTCCGCGCCGTTCACCTGGTCGCGCGATGGCACCCGACTGGCCACGATTGCCTCGCAGGGACCAAGACGCTCCACCGCGAAGGTCTGGACCGTTTCAAATCGCGAGGTGGCGGCCGAGTTTCCGCATGACGGAAGAATCGAAGCGCTGGCGTTCAGTGCCGACGACACCCGGTTGCTGACTCTGGACAGCCGGCTGACGCTGCGCGGATTCGATCTGGAGAATCGCCGCCTCAATTTCCAGCACTCCATGACAAACGCGGCGGATGAATCTCCGGGAAGATCCCGGCGGGAGGCCGTGTTCTCGCCCGATGGAAGCCGGGTCGCGGTCGGCGATTCCACGCGTGGAATCCGCCTGTTCGACGTGCTCACCGGCACCCAATTGAGTCACATTCCCACCGACGATGCCGCGGTGGCCTCGATGGCCTTCTCGCCGGATGGAGAACTCCTCGCTGTCAGCCCGCGCTTCACCGCCGCCAGCACGAGCATCCAACTCTATTCGACCCGGACCGGTGAAGACATGGGAACCTTGGACGGACATGTCTCCTGGGTTCCCGCGCTCTTGTTCATGCCGGACGGGCGGCGCCTCGTCTCGGCCGGCGCCGACCAGTCGGTGCGTCTCTGGGACGTGACCACCCGACAGGAACTCGCCGTCTTTCGCGGCCACTTGAACGAAGTCAACTGTGTCACCCTCACTCAGGACGGCACCACCATCCTCAGCGGTTGCAAGGACGGACGGCTCCTGGGCTGGGACGCCGACAATCCGGGCCGCAATCCTCCTTTCACCCTTCTCCCCGTCCCGGTCTCCGGAGTGGAATTCTTCCCCGACGGCCAGACCTTCCTGACCGTGGACAGGGACGGATTCGTCACGGTCTGGGACTCCACGACTCTGCGGGAGCGGGAACGATTGCCCGGTGCCGCCAGCCCGGTGAACCGCGTGCTTGTCTCCAATGATGGATCGCGGGTTTTCATCGGCACCCGCGAGAGTGGCCTTCAGGTGCTCGATTGGGCCACGCGGCTCGTCATCACCAATCTTCCCGCTTCCGGACCCAATGCCACTCCCATCGGTCTGGTCCACGAGGGACGCACCCTCGTGGTCTCCAGTGGACGTGGAACCATCGGCCTTTGGGACACGCTTTCATGGAAACCAACCGCCGCCTGGCAATTGGACGAGGACGGCTCCCCGATCCCGGCGCCGATACCTTCCGCGACAGCCGGCCGGCCAACCAGCCCCGCCGCGGCTTTCCGTTTCTCCCGGTTCCGGGCACCCATGGCGCTTTCGCCCGATGGCCTCTCAATCCTCATCCCCGTCGATGATGGCGGAGTGGAAGTGCGGGATCTTCGAAGCGGGGAACTCAGGTTCACTGTCTCCGCCCACCTCTGGGATGTCTCGTCACTGGCCTGGGCTTCGGACGGAAACATGTTTGCCAGCGCGTCAGCCGACGGAATGGTCAACCTCTACGATCCGGCATCAGGGGAGGTCCTCGACGTGTTGCGGGGACATCTGCTCGGAGTGGGTGCAATCGCCTTTTCCCCGGACGGACGGCGCCTCGCCTCCTCCAGCCATGGTTCGGAGGCCGTCAAACTCTGGGATGTGACCACCCGGCACGAGGTCGCCACCCTCGCCGGCAATAACGCGGTGTTCAGCCAGGTCGGCTTTTCCCCCGACGGCGAATTGCTGATCGCCGTCAATGCCTCGGGCGAAGCCCACGTCTGGCGCGCCCCCACCACCCCGTAGCCTCCGACGTAAGTCGGATCACACTCTCCGAAAGCGTGCCTCCGTCCACATCCGGCACCGTATCATCGGAACGCGGCCAGCCTGCCCGCGCGACTCGGCGGTACTCGTCTCCTTTCGTGGTTTCCCGCCTGAATAACTACGCGCCGGCTCTGACCGTCCGCGGGCGATAGAGAATATCCACCACGTTCCGCACGTACTGTTCGTCCGTCATTCCCGTCGTGGCTTCGTCCGGGAATTCCACGTGCATCCGGTACCGGCCCGCGATCTCCTCAAACAAGGCCACCCGCGCCTCCGGTTCCAGTTCATCGCGCCGCTGCATCGCCCGCAACCCGAGCGCCGCCTCCGCCGGCGACACGCATTGTCGCAGCCGGGCCTCCAGATGGGGATGCTCGCGCAGGGAATTGAACCGGTCGCCCAGCAGTTGATCGAGATTCGGTTGCACCAACTCCGGTACGCGGATGACCACGGTGTTGGCGGCCAGATCCCCCAGTCGTTGCGCGCGGCCCGAGAGCACGCACACCAGCCCGCCCAGCAGGTAAAACGCGGGCAGACTGTCCACCGCCCGCAAGAGGTTCCGGATCACCACCTGGCTGAACTGCAACCTCAGCCCATTGACGTCCACCACCTGCAATCCCAGAAACCGTTTCCCGACCGTCCTGCCCTTCCACAGCCACTCGGTCGCCACGCCGTATCCAATGGAAAACGCGAAGTAACCGATCACCACGAACAGGTAGGCCAGTCCCGCGCTCAGTTGCGCGAATTGCATGGTCAGCACCAGCGTCAGAAGCGCGCACGCAAACACCACCACCAGGTCGAGCACCCACGCCAGACAGCGTGTCACCGGTCCCGCCAGGTGCAGCGAAAAGACCACCCCCTCCGGAGTCCGAATCATCAGCTTGTTCGTCCGTCCCTCACTCATGCCTCGCTCCTCCCCGTCCGCAATTCCCTCCGACCGGCGCCCGAACGCCACAAAAACACAATCAACACCGCCAATTCGACGGCCCCGAACGCGATCTTCAACGCGTAGGGAATCACCGGCTCGTGATACTGCGAGAAGAACGCCTCGATCAGCCCCGCCCACACCAGCAGCACCGCCACCCCGCCGATCAAGGTCACCATGTCCGGCGCCACAAGCCGCATGCGCTCCCTCAGCGTCAAACGGCTTCCCCAGCCGATCAATGCCCCCGCGAACACCAGCCCCCCCTGCCCCGCAATCAGGATCGCCGGCAGCTCGATCGATCCATGCGGCAACAGCCACCCCAGGAGAAACGTCGTTTGCCCCGCCGCCACGTAATCCAGCACCACCAGACCCAGAATGATGCCGTTGTAAAACAACACGATCAGCGTGCCCACACCATACGTCATCCCAAAGGCCAGCGCGTTGATCGAAACCTTGATGTTGTTCCACATCAACTGCGCCGAAAACGCGGTCATGTGATCGACCGACCCCGGACCCGCGTCCGCCTCTTCGCGCGCCACCCGCTCGGCGGGATCCCCCAGATGGTTCGCGAACATCTCCGGCAGCACGGCCTCCTTCGCCTCCGGATCCAGCAGCACCGCGAATCCGCCAAACACTCCCCCCAACACCATCACCGCCAGCGCCAGCCAGAACGCCCCCACGTGCCGGCGGAACGTGCGCGGAAACGTCCCCAGAAACCATTGCAACGGCGCAAGCCGGTAGGGTCGCTCGCGCACCTCGTGAATCTCCGCGTAGGCGCGCGCCACCAGCGATTCCAGATATCGCCTCGTCCCGGGCTCCGCCGCGAACGTCATCAATCGCGCCAGATCCGCCGATGTCCGGTCATACAGGTATTGAAACCGCCGCACCTCCTCGAGTGTCATCCGCCGGCCGGGATGCCGCTCCATCTCGTTCAACACCTTCTCCAGCTCGGACCAACAGGCCCGCTCGCTGTCCATAAACCTGGCCAGATCGATGATCACAACAATTGCCGCTGTTTGACCTCCAGATACTGCGACACCAACTCCGCCGTCATCCGCTCATGCTCCAGCAGCGAAAACGTCACCCCCCGGTGCTTCAACACCCGCTGCAATTCCTGCAGATCATGCCACCGCAGATGCCCGCTCAGCCGTCCGTAAATGTCCTCCACCGACTCCGGCTCCGCCCCCGCGAAGATCGGCCCCACCCCCGGCGGACGGATCATGCCCGTCAGCACCAGATGTTGCCGGCTCAGCAAGGAGACGTTTCTCACAAAACTTTCCGCCAGCACCGGATCGTCCAGCGCCGTCAAAATCACCAGCAATGCCCGCCGCCGCAATCGCGTCCGGAGATACGAGCACACCTCGTCAAAATCCGGCGCCACCAACCGCGGTTGCAGCGCGTAAATCGCCTCCCGGCACGCCCCGTGATGAGCCCGGCCCCGGCGCGCCCTCAGGAAGTTCCGGACCTGGTCGCTGAACGTGACCAGCCCGAAATGATCCCCCTGCTGCTCCGCCGCCATCCCCAGCATCAACGCCGCCGTCAAATGCCGCTCCAACACCGTCGCGCCCCTCCCCGGAACATCTCCCCCATCCATGTCCTCAACCGCCTGTTCCGACCTCCATGACCTCCCCACAATCCGCGCCGACAACCGCGACGCGTCCAAAAGCACATACACCTCCTGCGTCCGCTCAATTCGGAATACCTTCGTCACCGGGCGGCCCCGCTTCGCCGTCGCCTTCCAATGAATGTCCTCCGCGCTGTCGCCCGGCAGATAGTCCCTCAACTTTTCAAACTCCCGCCCCTTTCCCACCTGCCGTCGAACCTGCATCCCCACGCCGCCCCGGCGCAGAAACATCGCGGCCACCTGCTTTCGATCGGATTGAAGATTCGGATAAACGCGCACCTCCCCCTTCAATTCCGCCTGCCGCCGCACCTCCCAGAATCCCAGTGGGGACGCAAACTCGAGATGACATGGCGGCATTGGATGCGTGCCCCTCTCCAGGGGCACACAGCCCCAATCCAGCCGCAACCTCGCCGGATGCGCCGGCACA
>DATKEE010000355.1:0-4075 GCA_035544555.1 Candidatus Methylomirabilota bacterium | reverse complement strand
GCGGGAAATCCACATGCCGCCCGCGAAGCGCGTCCAGGATGCTCGCGTTACAGACGTATTCACCGGGCGTCAGCGGGCGCAGCGCCAGACCAAAGGGCAGTCCCCACGACAGCAGGGGCGCGCCGGCCGGGATGGATTGGATTGCGAACCGATGCCCCTCGAGAATGGTTGAAGAGACCGGCCAGACACGGCTCTCGAACGCAATCTGTGTCCCGGCGTCAAGCCGCCGGATCGCGATGGCGACATTGTCGCCCGGCGACGGAATCCGGCCCGCATGATCGAAGGGAACCCGCATGAACAGACCGTACGGAACAGCAAATGCGTCCGCAAGCGCGTGGGGGAAACATCTGAGTTGGAGCAGAGAACCATCCGCATGGACGGTTACGATGCTCTCCCGTCAATCGACGCCCGTTTCTGATGCGCATCCGCGCGCGTTCGCCATCTGACATCGTGCTATTCGACCGAGTCTGTAGGTGCGATGAACTTGCGTCGGGTAATCCGGGCGCGTTTGGTTTTTTTGCCGCCGGCCGGTTTCGGGCCGCGACTGGCGGGGGAGGATCCGGAAGTCGAACGCTTTCGCGGGGCTTTCCGTTTTGCGGCGGAGGTGGAGGGTGTCTGAGGCTTGGAGGACGCGGCGACGGTTCCCGGAGGAGAGGCAGGTTCCGATTTGCGCGATTCAGCCGGGATCAATGCGCCCACGAGAGCGCCGGCCAGCGCCCCGACCGGTCCGGCGACCAGTCCCCCGACCGCCGCGCCCGCCGCGGCGCGGACCAGTTTGCGATCCCGTCGCAGGGTGGATTTTTCGGGCTTTGGATTGGATGGGTTCACGGCCTACGCTCGGTCTGAACGGGGCGAAGATCAAGGGGACGGCCGGGAATCATCGAACTGACTGGATTTCGATCCCAGCGTCATGTATCAACCCCCGTCATGAATCTCATTCGCGCATTCACCATCCTGTCCACAGTCCTTCTCGCCGGTTGCCGCACGACACCCGAACCGGGGGAATCCAGCGTCCTTTTCAACGGGCGCGATCTGGACGGTTGGGTGGTGATGCACGGGGGCGAATGGACCGTCGAGGACGGCGCGCTGGTCGGACGCGAGGGCCGGGACTGGACCACAAACCCGGAGCTGAGCGGGTCCTGGTTGCGCACGGAGAAACCCTACGCGGATTTCATCCTGGAACTGGAGTACGCGATCGAAGGGAACAGCGGGGTCTTTTTCCGTTCGGCGCTCGAGAAGAATCCGGCGTTCACCGGGTATGAGATGCAGATTCTATCCGATCACGGGCGTGAACCCACCCGCCACACGACCGGGGCAATCTACGAAGTCGTGGGCGCGACTCGAAACATGTCGAAACCGGCCGGTGAGTGGAACCGGGCACGCATCGAGGCGCGGGGTCCGCGCATCCGGATCACACTCAACGGGGAGACGGTTGTGGACGTGGAGGATAAGCGATCCGCAAGCGGCTACATCGGCCTGCAGAACCACGATGATCGCTCGGTGGTGAAATTCCGAAACATCCGTGTCACGGAGCTTTGATCGTCAATCCGGCGGCCCGCGAGACAACGAGGGTTTTCTCTACTCCCGCGAGGAAGGGGAGTCGGGTCAGGGTTGAGAGGCGAGCCAGTATCGAATGGAGGCCGCTTCCGGGTGTTGCGGGTCGAGCCTGACGACCGCCTCGTAATGTTCCCGCGCCTTGCCCGCGTCCCCCAACTGGCGGGCGTGAAGGTTTCCAAGGGCGAGATGGGCGCGGGTGTCGTTGGGACGGACGGCCAGCACGCGATTGAGTTCGGCGGCGGCATCCAGGGGATAACCGGCGCGCTGCAATGCCAGGGCGAAGTTATAGAGTGTGTTGGGGTCGGAGGGTTTCAGGGCGAGCGCGTGCTCGAACGCGTGGAGGCAGACGGGATGATTCCCCGCGCTGAGCGCGGCCAGGCCGAGATTGTAGTAGGCATCGAAGTAAGCGGGGTCCGACTGGAGGGCCTGGCGATAGGCGGAGATGGCCCGTGAGAATTCCCGTTGTTCCTGTGCACGCGCGCCTTCCGCGAAATGAGGTTCGGCCGTGCTTCGGTTGCCGGGAGCGGGCCGGGCGGGCTCGATATACTCGTAGCGTCGGAAACTGCGGACCGGAGCCGGGGCATTCGTGGCGCGACCGGGCGGAGTCGCGGTGATTGAAGGAGGCCCGGCAATGGTTGGAGAGGTGGTTTCGGAGCGGCGCCCGGGCGCGGTGGGCGCCGGCTCCACGACGGGTTCGCGCACAGGAGGCGGGGTGGCGCGTTCCTGCCGGGGTGCGGGGGTGGAGCGGGCGGTTTCGGTGGTGGTCGTGGTTGAGGGTGCGGGTTGGGGGCGGGGACGCTCAATCCGTGGAGCGGGTTCCTCATTCCGGACCTGTTGCGGGGCGGGTTCGGGTCGCGCGGCGGGTCGCCCGGATTGAGACTGGGCGGGTGATTCCCGCGGCAGGGTTGTGGTGGGATCCGGTGCGATTGAGGTTTGGGCCGGAGCGGGTGATGTGCGGGGAGCGGTCGTGGGGAGGGACGGGGAGAGGACGGGGGAACGCGCGGAGACGAGTTCCTGGGTGGCCGGGCGTTGCTTGATCTGGTCGTAGAGATTGCGCGCGATGCGTTCGACTTCGGCCGCAAGGGCGGGGTTGGGAGTGCTGTTGAGATACTGGCGATAGCGATCGAAGGCGATGGGCAGGTTGACGAGATGGGACTGATGGATCACGCCGAGATTGAAGAGCGCGGGCGAGTAACCGGGATGATTGAGCAGGATCTTGTTGAATTGATCGGCGGCTTCGCGAGGGCGGTTCTGGTGGAAGCGGATCACGCCCAGGCCATTGAGGGCTTCCGGATGATCGGGACTGAGGCGGGCGGCTTTGCGGAAACTTTGATCGGCTTCGGCGAGGTTCCCGTTGCGCAGGTGGGCGGTGCCCAAGCGGAGCCAGCCCTCCAGGGAATCCGGCAGCAAACGGACGAAGGTGGTCAGTTCGGCGATGGCGGCCTGGGCGTTGTCATGTTCCAGCAGCAGGCAGCCCAGGTTGTAACGGGCGGCGGCCAGGTCGCGGTCGCGTTCGAGCGCCTGCTGATAGGCTTCGACCGCCGCGGCGGCATTGCCGGCGCCATGCTCGGCCAGGCCGAGAAAGTTATAGACGCGCGGTTCATCGGGCAGCAGGCGGCGCGCGGTGCGAAGCCGGTCGATGGCCTCGGCGAATCTGCCCTGGCGGATGAGTTGTTCGCCTTCGAGGAGGGCTTTGGGTCCGGGAGGCGCACAGCCGGTGAACAAAACGGCTGTGGCGGTGGTCAGTAGGAGGAGGATTGCCGGGAGCGGCGGTTTTAAGGTGGCCACCATTGTAGTGGCTGTTAGCATCCGCAGTCTGGGGTGTCAAGCTGACCCCGGCAGATGATTTGGACGGGCACTGAGATGGAACGGCTTTGGTCTAAAATATTTGTTGCCGGCGGTCTGCTGTGGGGACTGGCGGAGGGATCGCCGGGGTTCGCCCCGGGCATTGATCTGGGGGGCGGGCTCTCCGCGGGCCTGACGCGGATTGTGGTGGCGGAGGATGCGCGCGCGACGGAGGCCTTCAAGCCGAGGGCGGAGATTGTGAGGTCGATGGTGCGCGAGGGATTGACCGCCCTGACGGGGAAGACGAACGAGACGGAGGCATGGCTTTCGATGGTGAATCCGGAGGACGTGGTGGGAATCAAGGTTTTTTCGACGCCCGGGCCGGACATTGGAACCCGGCCGGCGGTGGTGGAAGCTGTGGTGGAGGGACTGAAAGAGGCCGGAATTCCAGCGGAACAGATCGTCGTCTGGGACAAGCGCGCGAGCGCGTTGCGCCGGGCGGGGTTCTTCGAGTTTGCCAATCGCCTTGGCATCCGCGTGGTGGCTGGAGAGCTGGCGGGATACGACGAGGAGGCGTTCTATGAGACGTCCTTGGTGGGCACGCCGGCGTTCGGGGACCATGAATTCGGGCGGACAGGTGACGGGGTGGGTCGCAAGTCGTATTTCACGAAGCTGGTGACGGGCGACGTGACGCGGATCATCAGCATTGCGCCGTTGCTGAACCACCATGAGG
>DATKEE010000354.1:0-16134 GCA_035544555.1 Candidatus Methylomirabilota bacterium | reverse complement strand
ACCGTCTGGATTTCCGGGATGGTTGGAAACTCCGCGAGTTTCAGGAAGGCAGCCTGGCGCGTGATCAAATCAGGATCCTGAATGACGGCGCTGCTGAAAAAGAGTTGCTGTCCCGCTTCGTTCGCGGGCAACGCGCGAATGGCGTTGCGGCGCAGCGCGGAGTCTGTGTCGAGCAATGCTTGTTGATGCGTAGTTCTGTCGAGAGCGCCGATGCCTTCAAGCGACCAGAGCGCATGGATGGCGCCTTTGCCACCGGCGCCGGAAGTCACGCGCTTCTTCAGGGCGGGAGCGGCGTCCTTGATTGAGTCGTCAACGATCAGGCGCTGCGCGGTGAGGCTCCAGAATTGGTTGCCGCTATCGAGGGCCGCAACGACCTCGGACGTTTTCGCTCCGGCGAGAGACTGGATGGAACTGGCCGGTCCGTCCTTCCAAACGACGCGGTAGATGCGGCCATGCGTTTGGTCGCGCAGATCGTTCTCGGTCTTGTAGGCTCCACCGAGGCCGGTCGTCGCCTGGATGCCCGCTGATCGAATGCTTGGCGTGGGATTGTGCTGGATGACGAAGCTGTAGAAATCGATCACCCAGATGGCGCCGTCGGGTCCGACATCGGCGAAAATCGGGGACATCCATTCGTCGGCGCTGGCGAGCAGGTTGAAGCCGTCATTGGCCTTGTAGCCGGCTCCGTCCCGTTGAATGTCCATGATGCCGATGAGCTTGGCAGTGGGCTCAGTCACCAGCGCCTTGCCTTGCAGCCGCGGAGGCAGGGCGTCGCTGATCATGAACGCGTGGCCCGCCGCGGCGGTGTAGCCGCCGAAATTATCCACCATGCGCACATTCGGCGTGTTGGGATGCATGCGCATGCCGGGAGCGAGCGATTTGGCGGAGGGCAGCCGGCGAACATTGGCGGCGGGCGCCTCGGAAGCATCGGCACTGGAAGGCCGGAGGCGGTAGCCCCGTCGGAATCCGCCACCGCCACCGCCCCCGCGTCCAAAGCCCGGCTGGGTTGGATTCAGAATATGGGCGGGGAGATAACCGTAGAAGGTTGGATTGCCATTGGCCGTCGAACCAAATATGTCGCCAGCGGCATTCAGCCCGAAGCCCCACGTGTTGTTGTTGAACTGATGAAGAAATTGCAGCGCGGAGCCATCCGCTTTGAAACGGAAAATGCCCTGGCCGAATTGAAGCTCCCGGCCGCCGACGTTGCCGCGGAAATTCGAGTAACCCACGGCGCCGTAAAGCCAGTTGTCAAAGCCGCGGCCGAGATTGCTCTGCATCGCGTGCGAGTCGCCGACTCCCCAACCGGGAAGAACGGCCTCGCGCACATCCGCCTTGTCGTCCCCGTTGGTGTCCTTGAGGAAGAGCATGTGGCGCGCTTCCGACACGATGATGCCGCCGTTGACGAACACCAGTGCGGTGGCGAGGTTCAGTTTGTCGGCAAAGATCGTGAACTTGTCGGCTTTGCCATCGCCATCGGTGTCCTCGCAAATCTTGATGTTCGCTTTACCGGGCTGGCCTTCGTCCACGAGACCGTGCGGATAATCAAGCGCCTCCACCACCCAGGCGCGTCCACGCTCGTCCCAGGCCATATAAATGGGCTTCACGACGTCCGGTTCCGCAGCGAAGAGTTGAAGGTCGAAATCCGCCGGGACCTGCGTGTAGCGCATGCTGTCCTTCGGCGTGAGTGGAGCCTGGAATTGGACCGGTTCCGGGCGACGTTCGTAATTCGGCACGTCGCCCGGCAGGCGCTGCAATGGAGGACGCGACGCGATCAAAGCTTCCCACGCGGACCTGGCCTTCTCACCCACGCCGCCCAGTACAGCATGACGCAACACGGCATCCGTCGGGCGCTCGGCGTACTGGATCAGCCCTTTACCGGCGCTCTGAAAACTGTCGAGCATCTCCCGCTGGGCGGCGCCGACTTCAGCGTCAGGCATCACCTGCACCACCGCGTCAAAGTGGTTCAAATACGCGTGCGTGAGATCAGTGACAGTCGTGAGATGGTCAAAGTAGATCGCTTCAGGCGCCAGAGTTTGGCCGGGCAGATAATCGTAGTTCGTGCGGGCGCCGCCGAAGCCGCCAGGCCCGCCGCCTCGCGGACCTGGACGTCCGGCATCCACCGGACCCAGGTACAGGACATGGATGGGCTGGTCCGGTGTTTCCGCCGCAAACGCATCGAGGGCCATCAGCCCTCCCGTCAAAAGAATCAGAAGTTGTTTCACTTGGACGCGGGCTTGAAAATAAGTTGGGCAAAATTGTGGAGGCCCTTCTTCCAATGCTGGAAGTCGTGGGCGTGATCATCCACGTGCCAGATGTGGGGGATGTTATTCTCCTTCAAGTAGGCGTGGACCCCCTGGCTGACGCGAATCAGGCCGTCCTTGTTCCCGCACGAGAGGTAGAGAAGTTTCAACTGCTCCGCCGCCTTTTCCGGGTCGGGCACAAGTTCGGCTCCCGGCTTTGTGTTCGGCGCCGAAGAAAAGCCGCCGACCCACGCAAAGGTGTCGAGATGGCCCAGGCCGAAGTTCAACGACTGGCCGCCGCCCATCGAGAGTCCCGCCAGCGCGCGGTTCTCACGATCGGCCTTCACGGAATACTTGGACTCGATGAACGGAATGAGATCGTCGAGCAGATCCCGCTCGAACTTGGCGAACGCCGGCGCACTGGCCATCACGTTGCCCTCGGCGCGATCGTTGGGTTGCGCGCGACCGTTGGGCATCACGATGATCATCGGCACGGCCTTTTTGTCCGCGATGAGGTTGTCCAGAATGATCTCCGGATGTCCGCCGCGACGCCATTCCTCCTCGTCCCCGCCAATGCCGTGCAGCAGGTACAGCACAGGATACTTCGTGTCGTTCGAGTAGCCGGGCGGCGTGTAGATGAGCGCCTTGCGTTTGTTGCCGACGGTCTTGGAGTCGTACTCGACCATCTCGAGGTTGCCATGAGGGATCCCATCGCGCGCCACGTCAAAGCCCTCCGGTTCGGGCGGGAACGCCCGTTTGTCGTCCGGACCGAGCTCGATGGGACCGCCAAAGCCTCCGCGCCGGCGCGGACGTTCGTCAGATCGGGCATTTGCATTGTCCGGGGCACTGGCCGCCGGGGCGACGCGAGTGGCCGTCGCCTCCTGGCTGCCAAACTCGCCGACCTTGCGGGTGAACTGGATTCCCTCGTCGCCGGCTTTCCCCGTGAATTCGATCCGGATCTCACGGTCCTGAATCTGCCTCAGCTCCACAAACGTCAGCGTGTCGCCCTCCAGCTTCGCGTCTTGAAACTCCACCTCCCGTTTCTGTCCGTCCGTATCGACGCTCGCTTTGGCGGCCGCCTTTCCGTCCGTCACCTGGAAGTCGAAGGTGTATTTCTGCACGCCGATCTGTGTGTCAAACTCCGCCTTCCAGGCGCCGGTCAAATCGGCTGCCAGGGCGGAGAGCGGCAGGGCCGCCAATACAAGTAGGAGGACGGTTTTTTTCATGGTTTCAGCAGGTTGGGGGTGAATATTGCGACCGAATCCGCACTCTTTAGTTGTTGAACAATAACGGCGCGATCTCGCGCAGACTCCGGCGCCAGGACTGCCATTCGTGCGCCGTGTCGGGAGAGACGTAGAAGTGGCTGTTGATACCCGCCTCCTTGAGCGCCTCGACATTCGCCTTGGGGTCGCCACCGCGGCGGTTGCCACCGAGTTCGCGGCTGCCGTAGCTGACGAAGACGAGCCTGTTCTTCTCTTTGAACACCGTCAAGTCGGAGATGTCGTCCAGGCCGATGCTGCCGCCGCTGAAGAGGCCGATGTGGGAGAACGTGTCGGGATTCCTCAGGGTGATCATCCTGGTTTCCATGGCGCCCATCGAGAGGCCGGCCATGGCCCGGTTCGCCTGATCGGAAAGCGTGCGGAAATGCTCGTCAATAAAGGGAATCAATTCCCTGACCAGCACCGTCTCGAACGGGCCGATGTCAAAGTTTCGAAGCCCGCCCATCCGTGTATCGTTCGTCATGCCGTAGGTCATCACGATGATGAACGGCCTGGCTTTGCCGGCGGCGATCAGGTTGTCCATGATCAGACCGGCGCAACCTTGCGCTCCCCAGCCATATTCGTTCTCACCCCAGCCGTGCTGAAGATAGAGAACCGGGTAACGTTTGGAAGGATCCTTGTCGTAATTCGGCGGGGTGTAAACAAACGCGCGACGCATCGAGCGGGTGCTCGGCGAATGGAAGAAAATCTCCCGCAACTGCCCGTGCGGCACGTTCTTGAGAGCGTAGAAGTCCTCGTCGTGGGCCGGGAGTTCGACCGCGCTGCCCCAGCGCATCGCTCCGAAGAACATCATGCTGTTGGGATCCGGCACCTCGGCCCCGTCGATCTGGATCTGGTAATAATGAAAGCCCTCGTCCAGCGGCCGCGTGTAGCCATACCAGGCGCCGTCCTCGCCTTTCGTGAAATCGCTGCTGTCTCTGAACGTGCACCCTACGCTTTTGGCCTCGGGCGCAACGATCCGGAATTTGACGCGGCCTTCCGAATTCACCTTTGGATATTCTTTGCCCGGCTGGTTGGACGATGCAGGCTTCCAGTCGTCCGCCGGCGCTTTATCCTGGGCCAGGCAGAGCTGGCCAACGAACAGGGAGGCAAAGGCGATATGGATGAGCAGCTTTTTCATTGCGGGTGTGGTTGAATTGGATGCTAAAGCTCGGGGTTCGGTTACGCGAATTCTTTGCGACGACGGTTGGATTGGTTTGCATGCGGAGCTGGTTGCGTTGGCGGGGCATGGGGTTTGGTGGTTGCCGGTCAAAGGTCACGGCGGTCTCGCACCGCAGCATCGGGTTGAGGTAACCCTCCATGTGCTGCAACCGGATCTCGATTTCAGGCCGGAGTTCTTCGCGTCGTTGCGCCAGTTCCTCGGCGAGTCCGTTTTCGAGCAATGCCTGCCAGCGCCGGCGGCGCTCCGCCCACTGACGGACCTTGTTCAGTGCTCTCCGCCAGGCTCCCACGCCCAACTCCACAATTGACCTGATCTGACCAACCCGGGTGATCGTTCAAGCCGGGATAAGAAGTTGGACATTCCAAGGCATTCGAAGGCCGGCCCCGGTTCATTGCCGGAAACGCGATGAAACCCAATTCCCGGGGTGCTGGTAATACTGTCGTCGCGAACGACATCCTTGCTTAGCTCGCAGACCCACGGTCCGGAGCGCGACTCTGCGAGCCGCAGCAACGTTCGAACGCTGAAACGGTCCGGTACTTCTCGAAACGGTTTCGACAGCCGAATTCGCGTAGCGAAAGTCTAAAATTCTTTAACGTTAAAGCTTAAGCCGCAAATTCCTGTCATTGAAGGTAATTCCACAATAGCCGGGACTGACCCCTTTTGGGGCGCGGTCTGTTCGAACAACCGATCCCAGGAGGAATGGAATTGCAGAAGTCGAAACCTTCCTGGATTTTTCCTGCACAACGGTGCAAGTCGTTAATGCTGAATGGAGCGGGTGAAGGGAATCGAACCCTCGTGTCGAGCTTGGGAAGCTCGCGTTCTACCATTGAACTACACCCGCATCCAAAGGACAGGCGACCTTATACCAGCGCGGCCGGACACATGCAACAGGGGAGTGGGGGGGATGAAGTGATGAGTGACGAGTGATGAGTGATGACAGGGGATGGGGATGGGAATCGAAAGAGGAGGCAACCAGAACGGAGCACTGGACATGGGACAGTTGGTGTTTGTCGGAAGGTGGTAAAAAGGAAGCGATACCGATTCCGATTCCGATGGCGATACCGATTTCGATTTCGATAGCGAGAATGGGCTTTGGATCGGTGGATTGCTCCCAAATGGCTGGGGTGCGGGGAACGGAATCAGGACAGGATCTCGGAGACGATGCGGCCGTGGACGTCGGTGAGGCGGAAGTCGCGGCCGTCGTAGCGGTAGGTCAGTTTTTCGTGATCGAGGCCGAGCAGATGCAGGAGGGTCGCGTGAAGATCGTGCATGTGGACTTTGTCCTTCACCGCGAGATGGCCGAAGTCGTCGGTGGCGCCGAATGCCAATCCCGGTTTCACCCCGCCGCCGGCCAGCCACATGGTGAATCCGCCGGGATTGTGATCGCGGCCGGTGCCGTTCTTTTCGGCGTAGGGCGTGCGGCCGAATTCGCTGCCCCACCAGACAATGGTGTCGTCGAGCAGTCCGCGCTGTTTGAGATCGGCCAACAGGCCGGCGACGGGTTTGTCGGTGGCGCGGGCGTGGTCGGCGTGTTTGGGGAGGTTCGAATGCTGGTCCCAGGCAGGATTGGCGGAGTTGTCTCCGTAGGTGACCTGGACGTAGCGGACGCCTTCCTCGCAGAGACGGCGGGCCATGAGGCATTGGCGTCCGAAGGCGTCGGTGGCGGCTTCGCCGATGCCGTATTGGGCGAGGGTGGCGGGGGATTCCCTGGAGAGATCGAGCACATCGGGCGCGTTGCGTTGCATGCGCCAGGCGAGTTCGTAGGAATGGATGACGGCTTCGAGTTCCGAATCGCCGGGGTGTTGGCGGAGTTGTTCGGCGTTCATGGCGCGGAACAGTTCGAATTGCCGGCGCTGTTCGCGGGGGGAGAGGGCGGGATTGACGAGATTGCGGATGGTGGCGTCGGCGGCGTCGGATCCGGCCTGGCCGATGGCGGTGCCTTGATGGACGGCGGGGAGGAAGGCAGGGCCGTAGTTGCGGGGTCCGCCGTTGCCGCTGGAGGGTCCGACTGTTACGAAGCCCGGCAGGTTCTGATTCTCGGTTCCGAGGCCGTAACTGATCCAGGAGCCGATGGAGGGGCGGATGAAATTGGTGGCGCCGCAGTGCAGGAAGAGGGTGGCGGGACCGTGGGCGACGCCTTCGGTGTGTAGGGAATGGAGGAAGCAGAGGTCGTCCACGTGGCGGGCCGTTTCGGGGAACAGTTCGGACACCCAGCGACCGGCGCAGCCGTGTTGTTTGAATTTCCAGGGCGACTTCATCACGCGCTGGTCGGTGCCGTGGCGGCGGGTATTGGCGATGGTGCGCGCGTCGTCGAAGCTCATCGTGTCGCCGTCGTAGCGGTCGAGGAGGGGTTTGTGATCGAAGGTATCGACATGGCTGGGGCCGCCCTGCATGAAGAGGAAGATGACGCGTCTGGCGCGCGGGGTTTGGTGGGGCAGTCGTGGGGCGAGCGGGTTGGCGGCTGTGGGCAGGGTGCCGCCGAGGGTTTGGCGGGCGGCCAGTCCGGCGAGGGCGAGGTAACCGAAGCCGCACGCGACGGTTTTTAACGCGTGACGACGGGTGATGGGGGTGGGAGGGAAGGAGATGGGGTGCATGGGATTTGCCTGTGGATCATAGCATGGATTTGGTGAATGCAACATGTGCTGGAAGGTTTAAAGCGAGTGGGCCCTCACCCTCGGTCCCTCTCCCCACGCTGATCACGGGAAGGGAGCAGTGGCGTCTGTAGAGGGAGGATCGTGGTGGTGCATGAATGGGTGGACTGATGAATGGGAGCATAACCCTCACCCTCGGTCCCTCCCCATTCGTGGCATGCTTCGCCTGCGGTGGATGGGGAGAGATCTGGTCTCTGTTTCCTGTTCGTGTGAATTCGCGTCCATTCGCCTGTCTGCCGACTGGTCCGCCGGAGCGCTGGCGCAGGTGGGGAAGCCTGGGCGCAGGCAGGTGGTTTCTCCACCGGAGCATTCACCCGGATCCAAGGCCGTCACCATTGAAAGGAATCATCGGGGTCGGGGTCGCTATCGGTATCGGTATCGAGAGGAAACGAGAACAGAGTCCTGAACGCGGGCAGGATGATGTTTGTTGTGAGGTGGCGGGCGGGAAGGGACAAAAGGAAAGAACGATACCGATACCGATTGCGATACCGATACCGACAATCGTTCGTCAATCCGCTGCCACATGAGAAATCCGCGGTCCTTTTCCACAGCCTGAAGGGTATTATTTCCCTCACCCTCAGTCCCTCTCCCGGCGTTGTTCGTGGAGGGGTGCAGTGGCGCCGGGAGAGGGAGGATCGTGGTGGTGCATGAATGGGTGGACTGATGAATGGGAGAATAACCCTCACCCTCGGTCCCTCCCTACGCTGGCAATGGGAAGGGAGCATTGGCGTCGGGAGAGGGAGGATCGTGGGGGTGCAGGTGTTTTGTGAAAGGTTCATGAAGCAGCCGACGTTCAGTTCAAGTAGCGGAAATCGATGGAGGAGAAGAGTGCCTGGTGGAGTCGAGCCCAGGGCTCGGTGAGTTGAGTGGGTTCATCCGCGTCGGGATGGGTGTCGAGGAATTCGCGCGTGATGCGGCGTTCCCCGTGGAGTGGGGGGCGGCCCAGCGTGATGCGGTAGGCGCGGGTGATGCGTTCTTCGGGGGTCATGCCGGGCTCGTCGAGCAATCGTTGCGCGGCGGCGCGCGCCTGTTCCATCACGAAGGGGTGGTTCATCAGGAACAGGGCCTGCGGCGCGACGGTGCTGACGTTGCGTTGACCGGTCACCATGCTGGGGTCGGCGAAGTCGAAGACTTCGAAGAGTTCGGGCAGGGAGTTGCGGAGGACGGGAACATAAACGCTGCGGCGCGCGTTCTGGTGGGCATAGCCGTAGTCCGTGGATGTGCCTGGCCGGATGGTGGGGCCGCCCATGTCGAGTTGAAGCCGGCCGGCGGCGAGGAGCATAGCGTCGCGGATGCTTTCGGCGTCGAGTCGCCGGCGGTTCATGTGACTGAGGAGACGGTTGTCCGGATCGGCTTCGAGGGCGGCGTCGGCGGTGGCGAGGCGGTAGGCGCGGGAGGTGGTGATCTCGCGGACGAGCCATTTGATGGACCAGCCCTCCTCCATGAAACGCACGGCCAGGGTGTCGAGGAGTTCGGGGTGTGTGGGGAGTTCGCCGGTGGTGCCGAAATTGTCGGGCGTGCGGACAAGGCCGGCACCAAAAATCCAGAGCCAGACACGATTGACGACGACCCGCGCGGGGAGTGGATTGTCGGAGCTGGCAAGCCAGTCGGCAAGCTGGCGGCGGCCGCTTTCGGATTCCGGAATGCGGGGCGCGGTTTCGCGGGAGATGACTTGCAGAAAGCCGCGTGGGGCCGGTTCACCGAGGTTGTGAACGCTGCCACGGATGTGCACGCGGAGGTCGCCGGATTCGTCGGGGGATTCCTGCAGGACGGACATGACCATGGGACGGACGGGGCCCGCGGTGGTGAGGCGTTTGAGTTCCGCTTCGAGCCGGCTGACTTCGTCGTTGGCAGCACGGGTTTCCCGGGCGAGTTGCGCGTTCAGTTCCGGAGGTTCGGGTTTCCTGGGTTCATCGGGGGGAGTGGAAGCGGGGGTGCCCGTCTTGAGGTTGATGGGCAGGAACTGGACGGCATCGGCGATCACGTGGCCATCGGTGCCATCGTTCGAGACGAGGACGTATCCCTGGTTGTTCTGTTCGAAGTGAAACTCGCCCAGCGAGACGAAGCGGCCATCGATGGGGGGAGGTTCCTGTTGGTTGACGTGGACAACCGTTTCGCCTTCCGCGCTGAGAATGGTCACCGGAACGGCGCGGGCGCGATTGGCGTCGTGGGAGTAGGCGAGGCGGACTTCGTATTGGCCGGGTCCGGGGAGGCTGGGGTGGAAGGTCAGGGTCTTGGCGCCTTTGTCGCGATTCAGGTCGTGCAGATAACCCGCGCCGATGTAACGGCCGGAGTATTGGGAGAGCATCCATTCGCCGACCCGTCTGGCGTGGGCGTCGTCGATGACGATTCCGGGAAGGTCGGAGGCGGCGATGACAGGTGGGCCGGGCAACGAGGAATCGGCCGAGGCGGCGAGTTGTTTGGCGTGCTTGCGGGCGGCATCGAGCCGGGATTGAAGGGCGGCGACGGCGTCTTCGTGCGACTTGAGTTCGCGCTCCTGTTGGGGCGGCAGAGGCAGAGGCATCTCGATCCATTTGGAAACATTGGCGTCCTCGAGGGTGCGCGCGCCGCGGAGGATGCCGGCGAGGGCGTAGTAGTCGCGGGTGGGGATGGGATCGAATTTGTGATCGTGACAGCGGGCGCAGCCGATGGTTTGCCCGAGGAAGGCCTTGCCGATGGTGTCGAGTTGTTCATCGACGACGTCCATGCGGAGTTGGGGCTTGTCCTGTTCCTCGAGGTTGGAGTTGCCGAGCGCGAGGAAGGTGGTGGCAATGAGGCGGCGTTGGCGTTCCGCGACGGTGCCGCCGCCGATGAGATCGCCGGCGATTTGTTCACGAATGAACTGATTGAAGGGAAGGTCGCGGTTGAACGCCTCGATGACATAATCGCGATAGCGCCATGCCTCCTGGAAGACCAGTCCCCGCAGGGTGACCGATTCGCCGAATCGGGCGACGTCCAACCAGTGACGTCCCCAGCGCTCGCCGAAACGGGGCGAGGCGAGCAGGCGGTCGATGAGGCGTTCCCAGGCGTCCGGTGACGAGTCATTGAGAAACGCGTCGATTTGTTCCGGGGTGGGGGGCAGACCGGCGAGGTCGAACCAGGCGCGGCGGACGAGGGTGGCTTTGGCGGCGTCATTGGCCGGGGAAAGTCCTTCGGATTCCAGGCGCGAAAGGAGGAAACGGTCAATGTCATTACGCGGCCAGTCCGCCCTGCGCACCTCCGGCACGGTGTGTTTTCGGGGTGGCTGGTAGGACCAGAATTGCCTGCCGGATTCCAGATCGATTCCGCGTGGCGCCGGCGGGGTGGTTGTGGATTCACGGGGATCCGGGGCACCGCGTCGCACCCAGTCATCGAGGATGGCGAGTTCGGTTTCCGGCAGGCGTTCGCGAGGCGGCATTTCGAGATCGGGATTGGAATAGCGAACCGCCTGGATGAGGAGGCTGGCGTCGGGATCGCCGGGTTGGATGGCGGGGCCGCTGTCCCCGCCGTGGCTCCAGCCCTGGCGGCTGTCGAGCCGGAGTCCGCCCTTGAGGTTCTTTGCTTCGGTGGAATGACATTCGTAGCAACGAGAGATGAGGAGGGGACGGACGTGCTTCTCAAAGAATTCGAGGTCCCGCGTGGGGATGGGGGTTTCGGGACTGGCGTGGAGGGAGAAGGTGGCGGGAATCGAGGAGAGCAACAACACGAGGAGGAACCAGTGTCCGGCTGCCAGCCCGCGGGGCGGGCATGGGCGGAGGAATCGGAAGCGGAATGGGCGGGTCGTGCGTGGCGGCATTGCGTGTTGCCGGGATGACGGAGCGCGTTGCCGGACGGTGTTGAGTTGTTCTCCCGACACGCGCTTGTTCATTGTCCGCCGCCCATGGGTGGGCCATGCGAGAATGAGCCATTCCGGGGATTTGCGGAGGATTCTAATCCGGCGGGCTGGCGGGGAAAACGAAAATCAGCGGGGTTCAGGTTCGATGTTCAATTCTCCGGCGTCGCCGAGGCGTTTGATCTCGGCGGTGTAACCCTGGCGGAAGGTGGGGTATTTGAAGGGATAGCCGAGTTCCATCTTGAGCTTGCGATTCTGGACCCGCTTATTGGTGAGGCCGCGCTTGCGTTGGGAGTTTTCCCCTTCGGTGTCGAAGGGTGGCATCCATTTGCCGAGGGTTTCGGAGAGCCATCGGAAGAAGTGAATCTGGGGGACGGGTTCATCATCGACGGCATTGTAGATTTCGCCGGGGCGGCCGCTCTTGAGCACGGCGAGGATGACGCCGACGAGGTCGTCGCGATGGATCATGTTGATGATGCGCTCGCCTTTGCCGGCGATACGAGCCTCGTTCCGCAGGTATTTCAGGAACAAATGACCGCGGTCCGGGCCATAGATGCCGGCGACGCGGAGGAGGATGGCGGGGAAGCGGTTCGATTGGAAGGCGTCGAGGAGGGCGCGTTCGGTTTCGACGAGGACGCGGCTGGTTTCGCTGTCGGGTTCGGTGGGGCTGGTTTCCTTGACGCTGGAGCCATCGGTCTGGCCGTACACGCTGGTGCTGCCGAGGTGGATGTATTTGGCCGGAGGTGACGAGGAGAGGGCATCGATCAGGTGGCGGGTCCCCTGGAGATAGATCTGGCGATACTCGTCCACGCCGCCGCGGGTGGAAGAGACGCAATTGATCACCCAATCGAACGGTGTGGGGAGGGTCTTTAGAGAGTCGGGCCGGGTGATGTCCACGGCCAGCGGTTCGATACCGGCGTCCCGGAGTGGCTGCGCATGGTCGAGGGAACGGCGGATGCCGACGACCTCGTGGCCTGCCTGGACGAGTTGCGCGCCCAGGGGGAGACCGACATAACCGCAGCCGACGATCAATGCGCGCATGTTGGGATTCAACCACTGGCGGGGGAGTGGAACCAAGCGTGAATAATCCCTTTGTGCGGGGAAGGCGGGATGGTTAGGCTGGCCGGTCCTGTATGGAATTTGTGAATTCGAGGGCGGTTGAAGAATTGGATGGGGCCGGGGGTGGAGCGGTGGGGCGTCCGGAGTTGCTGGCGCCGGCCGGGGACTGGGAATGCGCGCGGGCGGCGGTGGAGAACGGCGCGGACGCGATTTATTTTGGGCTGGAACGATTCAATGCCCGAATGCGGGCGCGCAATTTCACGGTGGGGGACCTGCCGGAGTTGATGGGGTTTCTGCATCGGCGAGGCGCGCGCGGGTATGTGACGTTCAACACGCTGGTGTTTTCGAACGAACTGAGGGAGGCGGAAGCGCATTTGCGGTCGATCATCGCGGCGGGTGTGGATGCGGCGATTGTGCAGGATGTGGGGATTTGCCGGTTGATCCGCGGGTTGTCCCCGGACTTTCCGATTCACGCCTCGACGCAGATGACGATTACGAGCGCGGCCGGGGTGGAGTTTGCGCGCGAACTGGGCTGTCAACTGGTGGTGCTGGCGCGTGAGTGTTCGGTGAAGGAGATCGGGAGGATCCGGGCGGAGATGAGGGAGGCTTCGGCGGTCGAAGGGGCGGAGGGCGGGCTGCCGCTGGAGGTGTTTGTGCATGGGGCGCTGTGCGTGGCTTATTCGGGGCAGTGCCTGACCAGTGAGTCGTTGGGCGGGCGGTCCGCGAATCGCGGCGAATGCGCGCAGGCCTGCCGGATGCCTTACGATCTGATTTCCGATGGACGGCAGGTTCCGCTGGAGGGGCGCCGTTATTTGCTCAGTCCACAGGATCTGGCGGGGCTGGAGGTGATACCCGAACTGGTCCGCGCGGGCGTGAGTTCCTTCAAGATTGAAGGTCGGTTGAAGTCGCCTGAATACGTCGCCAACATCACAAGTGTTTATAGGGAGGCGATTGATCGCGTGATGGCTGAGGCCGGCCGATGCGCGGGAGGCGGCGAAGACCGGGCGAAGGCGGCGGGTGAACGCGTCGGGGGACGCGGGTTGGGGGAGTTTGTGGAGGAGACGAGGCATGATCTGGAGATGGCATTCTCACGCGGGTTGCACACGGGCTGGTTGCGGGGGATCAACAACCAGGAACTGGTTCACGCACGGTTTGGGAAAAAGCGGGGCGTTCGATTGGGCGACGTGGTGCGGGTGGAGGGCGAGCGCGTGGTGGCGCGGCTGGTGTCGCCGGTCAAAGCGGGGGATGGCGTGGTGTTTGACGCCGGTCATCCCGAGCAACCGGAGGAAGGGGGAAGGTTGTTTGGGGTGGAGCGAACGGGGGACGACTGGGTTCTGGGGTTTGGTCGGGGCGCGCTGGATTTTCGCAGGGTGAAAGCGGGGGATCGAATCTGGAAGACGAGTGATCCCGCGCTTGAACGAAAGCTGCGGCAGTCATTTGCCGGGGATGTGCCTCGGTATCGGCGACCCATTGAAGTGGAGGTGCATGGTGTCGAAGGCGGGCCCTTGACCGTGATTGGCCGGGACGAGCAGGGCCATGTGGTGAAGGTGGACTCCGAGGTGATGCTGGCGCGCGCGATCAACCAGCCACTGACCGAGGCGCGACTTTGCGCGCAATTGGGGCGGCTGGGGGGCACACCGTTCCGATTGGGCGGATTGAGGTCGCGATTGCAGGATGGATTGATTTTGCCTGTGGGGGAATTGAACCGGGTGCGGCGCGGGTTGGTATCCGGGTTGGAGCGGCTGCGGTCGGCGCCGAAACGCTGGACCCTGAATGCTCCAGGTGATGCGGGAACATTCGTGGCATTGGAAAGCGGGGAGAGGGATGCGGATGCCGCTCCGGTTCCCGCGGAAGGGACGGAATTGATTGTCCTGGTAAGGAACCTAGAGCAGCTCGAGGCGGTGGTGGAGGCGGGAGTCAGGGTGGTGTATTGCGAGTTTGAGAATCCGAAGGGTTACCGGGACGCGGTGCGGCGATTTCGGGCAATGCCAGCGGGGGCTTCGGGAGGGAGCATCTGGGTGGTTCCACCGAGGATTACCAAACCCGGGGAGGAATGGATCCTCAAGCTGGTGCGGTCGTCGGAGCCGGACGGGATATTGGCGCGAAACCACGATCATCTGGCGGCGTTCGAGGGCTGCCGGCTGGCGGGGGATTTTTCTTTGAACGTGGCGAACGAGCTGACGGCGGAGCATTACATGCGGCGCCGCGGACTGGAGCGGGTGACTGCCTCTTATGATTTGAATGTGATGGAGTTGGAGGCGCTTTTGCGGGCGGCACCGCCGGCGTGGTTTGAGATCACGATCCACCAGCACATGCCGATGTTTCACATGGAGCACTGCGTGTTCTGCGCGTTTCTTTCCAAGGGAACGGACTACTCGAATTGCGGCCGGCCTTGCGAAAAGCATGATGTCCGGTTGCGGGACCGTGTGGGCGCGAAGCATCCATTGAAGGCGGATGCGGGTTGCCGCAACACGCTCTATAACGCCCTGGCGCAGACGGGAGCGGAGTGGGTGTGGCGGTTGATGGACGCGGGTGCGCGGCGGTTCCGGATCGACCTTTTGAATGAGAAAGCCGCTGTGGCGGGTGAAACGGTGGTGAATTACCGGCGGTTATTGGGGGGAGAGCTTAGTGGGGCCGAGCTTTGGAAGCGGATGCGCTGGATCAGCCAATTGGGAGTCACCCGGGGTCAAATGTGATGGCAGCGTCCGGGTTGTCCCGGAATAAGGCACGCGCAAAAAATTGATGACAAAGGACTTTTGATTGGAAGGGTAGATTTCCGTCCATGCTTTGACGGCACCTCGAGTTACGAGGGAATTCACGAATGCCATGTGTGAGGGCAAGGCGTGAAAGAAACGGGGTGTGTTCTCGTGAGGGACTTCGGGGACTGGCAGGGGAATAGCTAGTGGGAGCGGTTCGGACGAGTTCACTTAATCATCAGGTTTGGAAGGTTATGCCATCGTTCAGTTACGTTGCCAGAGAGTCTGCCACCGGCAGGGAAATCAAGAGTTCCGTGGAAGCCACCACCGAGCAGGCCGCGGTTGCCGCATTGCTCAATCGAAACCTGCTGGTTGTTTCGATACAGGAAAAGGTTGGGAAGAAAGGCAAGACCTCGGGGGGACGCGTGGGGTTGCAGGAACTGGTGGTGTTCACGCGGCAACTGGCCACGATGATTGACGCGGGTCTGGCGATGGTCCAGTGCCTTCAGGGGCTGGCGGAGCAGACGAACAACAAGGTGATGCGGGACGTGATCAAGGACGTGTGCACGCGGGTGGAGGGAGGCGACAGTTTTTCAGAGGCGTTGCAGAAGCATCCCAAGGTTTTCAACCGCCTGTATGTCTGCATGGTGTCGGCCGGTGAAAAGGGAGGTTTGCTGGCGGAGATTCTGGCGCGTCTGGCGACCTATCTTGAGAATACCGCGAGGCTGCGCCGGAAGGTGAAGTCTGCGATGATGTATCCGACGGCGGTGACGGTTGTGGCGATCGGGATAACGATCTTTCTGTTGGTCCGGGTGGTGCCGGTTTTTGAGGATATCTACAAGGGGTTTGGGGCGAGTCTGCCAGGGCCGACCCAGGTGCTGATCAGCATCAGCAATTTGATGAAGGACTTCTTCTGGTTCTGGATGCTGGGGGCGGCGGGAGTTGTCTGGGGCTGGTTCCTGTTCATCAAGACTCCGACGGGCCGCGCGTTCTGGGACGCGAAGCGGATCAAGCTTCCGATCTTTGGCCAGATTGCCCACAAGATCTGTCTGGCGCGATTTACCCGCACGCTGGCCTCCCTGATCCGCAGCGGTGTGCCGATTCTCGAAGTCCTCAGCATTGTGTCGAACACGGTGGGCAATGTGGTGATGGAGAAGGCGATCAGGACGTCGAGTACCGACATTGAGCGTGGCGAGAGCATTTCGGCGGCGCTTGCCAAGCATCCGGTCTTTCCCTCG
>DATKEE010000353.1:0-7676 GCA_035544555.1 Candidatus Methylomirabilota bacterium | reverse complement strand
TAGCAGGGGTTCTTTTCACCTTTCCCTCACGGTACTAGTTCACTATCGGTTGCCAAGGAGTATTTAGCCTTATCCCGTGGTCGGGACGGATTCATGCAGAGTTTCACGTGCACCGCATTACTTGGGATTCCTCTAGGCGGCTTCAGACTTCGCTCACCCGGCTTTCACGGTCTCCGGCCGATTTTTCCACATCGTTAAGCTCGCCTTCCACCTGCCACATTGAGGTCCCGCAACCCCGGGAAGATAAATCCTCCCGGTTTAGGCTCCTCCGCTTTCGCTCGCCACTACTTACGGAATCACATTCGTTTTCTTCTCCTGGGGTTACTGAGATGTTTCACTTCACCCCGTCTCGCTTCGTTGGACTATGAATTCATCCAACGATAATGCCGAATTATCGGCATTGGGTTGTCCCATTCGGAAATCCACGGATCAACGCCTGTTTGCGGCTTCCCGTGGCTTATCGCAACTTACTACGTCCTTCATCGCCTCTTGGCACCAAGGCATCCACCGTATGCTCTTAGTAGCTTGATCACAAAAGTTGCCCATTGATTACTCAATGGAAACTCAGCGAATTGTATTTGCCCTATCCAACTATGTGTAGATGTCAAAGAACGTCCGGGCCTTTCGGCCCTGAAAATGCGCGCATTGCAAAAGTGGTGGGCCTGACTGGACTTGAACCAGTGACCCTGCGCTTATCAAGCGCATGCTCTCACCACCTGAGCTACAGGCCCCGCACATGGGGCGTTTTCCCATGTTGGTGGAGCTGAGGAGATTCGAACTCCTGACCTATAGCTTGCAAAGCTACCGCTCTACCAACTGAGCTACAGCCCCATGATCAGTCCGAACTCCGTCCACTTGCGAAAGAACGGCCCATTGAAAACCGAACTGTGCGATAAGAGAGCCATCCGGAGCGGAATTTCCGATCCGGACTCGACCTGACAGGCGGTTTTTACCCCGCCTGCGTGTTTCTCCCTAGAAAGGAGGTGATCCAGCCGCAGGTTCCCCTACGGCTACCTTGTTACGACTTCATCCCAATCACCAGTCATACCTTCGGCCACTGCCCCCTTGCGGTTGGCACATGGACTTCGGGTACAGCCGGCTTTCATGATGTGACGGGCGGTGTGTACAAGGCCTGGGAACGTATTCACGGCGCCGTAGCTGATGCGCCATTACTAGCGATTCCGACTTCATGCCGTCGAGTTGCAGACGACAATCCGAACTGGGCCCGGTTTTTCAGGATTTGCTCCACCTTGCGGTCTTGCTTCCCTCTGTACCGGGCATTGTAGTACGTGTGCAGCCCTGGCCGTAAGGGCCATACTGACTTGACGTCATCCCCACCTTCCTCCTCGTTTAAGCGAGGCAGTCTGTCCAGAGTGCTTTCCGCTCTCGCGGAAGTGGCAACAGGACACAAGGGTTGCGCTCGTTGCGGGACTTAACCCAACATCTCACGACACGAGCTGACGACAGCCATGCAGCACCTGTGTAGGCTGGTATTGCTACCTCGTCACCCTTTCAGGCTTCTACTACCCACATGTCAAGGCCAGGTAAGGTTCTTCGCGTTGCATCGAATTAAGCCACATACTCCACCGCTTGTGCAGGCCCCCGTCAATTTCTTTGAGTTTTAATCTTGCGACCGTACTCCCCAGGCGGCACGTTTAACGCGTTAGCTTCGCCACGGACGGGGTCGAATCCGCCCACAGCAAACGTGCACCGTTTACGGCTAGGACTACCAGGGTATCTAATCCTGTTTGCTCCCCTAGCTTTCGTGCCTCAGTGTCAGGAATCGTCCAGAGACTCGCCTTCGCCACTGGTGTTCCTCTCGATATCTACGCATTTCACTGCTACACCGAGAATTCCAGTCTCCCCTCCGACCCTCGAGCCAGATAGTATTCAATGCAATTTCCGAGTTGAGCTCGGAGCTTTCACATCAGACTTATCCGGCCACCTACGCACCCTTTACGCCCAGTGAATCCGAACAACGCTTGGGACCTCTGTATTACCGCGGCTGCTGGCACAGAGTTAGCCGTCCCTTCCTCTTTCGCTACAATCAGCCATCCACGTATTGGGTGAATGGGTTTGTTCGCGAATGACAGGGGTTTACGGACCGAAGCCCTTCATCCCCCACGCGGCGTCGCTCCTTCAGGCTTTCGCCCATTGAGAAAGATTCTCGACTGCTGCCACCCGTAGGTGTCTGGACCGTGTCTCAGTTCCAGTGTGGCTGGTCGTCCTCTCAGACCAGCTACCCGTCTTTGCCTTGGTGGGCCGTTACCCCACCAACTAGCTGATAGGCCGCGGGCTTATCGTGAAGCGTCAGGCCTTGCGGTCCCCAACTTTGATCGCCCAAGGATGCCCCTGGTTGATCATATCCGGTATTAGCTCGCCTTTCAGCAAGTTATCCCCAACTTCACGGCAAATTGCCCACGTGTTACGCACCCTTTCGCCACTCCAACCGCCGAATATTGCTACCCGGCAGTCAGCGTTCGACTTGCATGTCTTATCCACGCCGCCAGCGTTCGTTCTGAGCCAGAATCAAACTCTCCGTTAATTAACGTTTCGTTTGATCGCCAGACACTGTTGTCTGGCTTCACTATTCTTGATTAACTCAAAGTCTATCCACCGAAACAGTGGATTCCTTCAAGGGCTCCAACTTATCGCACAATTCAGTTTTCAATGAGCAATCGGTGTTTCCACCAGAAATTAATCCCTGTCCGGGGACAAAAAAACCCGGGCGCCGACTTCGCTGCTTTCCACCGGCGCCTCAGTTTGCTTCGCTTATTGCGGGGGCAAACTACGTTTGCCCACCGTGATTGTCAAAACGTTTCTTTGCTTTTTTCACCGCCGGAAGCCGCATTTCCCTTCGAAAGAGCGGGCGTGAAATTAGCAGTCCCGATCAGCCGCGCAAGAGATTTTTTTGTTTTTTTAAAGGCATTTTTGATGGCTTCGAAATCATTCATTTTCAGGCCCAAAAATGGGAATTCCACCACCTGAACGCCGCCTCCCAGCGCATGGATGGCCCTGCCATTGAAGTCTGTGGACGGGTCCCGCCGTTCCGGTTTCATCAGCGCCATCCCCGATACCGACAATCCCCGGCCTTGTATCGCTCCAAGTGTCAACAGGCTGTGATTGATGGTCCCCAACGCATTCCAACCCGCGACAAGCACCCTGCAACGCAGCGCCGCGATCCAATCGAGCACCGTATATCCCTGACCCAACGGGACCATCACTCCTCCAACCCCCTCCACCAGCACCAATTCATTGTCGTCCAGATGCACTCGTACTGACTCGACGGCTTCCCGCAGGCCCACCTGCCTGCCAGCGCCCGCCGTTGCAGCCACGGCGGGTGCCAGCGGCAACGGGTAGTGGAATGGGTTGATGGTTCTCATGGAAACGCGTCCCTCCTGAATTCTGTGGAGCAGGTGGACATCCTCCCGTCCTCCACTGCAAAACGGCTTGAGGGCGATGACTCGCAACCCGCATTCCCGCGCGTAAAGGCAGGCCAGACCGGTGAGGACGGTTTTACCCACCCCCGTGCCGGTACCGGTAATGAAGAGGATTTCCGCCACGCGAGAGTTTCCCGGCGCAGAGATCATTGCCTATTGCCAGTTGAAGGAAAGCATTGGGATCTCCTGCTGAGAAGCCCGGTACAGCACGGCCACATACTCTCTGCGATGCGTTCCGAGTTGCACGTCAACCCTCACCTCGAAGGCGAGACTCTTCGTTGTGCAATAGCGGGTCATCTGCGACAGGAGTTCCGGATACATCCCCTCCGCGCGGGCCAGTTCAGCGACACTTTGATACGGAAGGTCATCCTCGGTGCCCTCCAGTTCATCGAGGCCCGAGCGCTCACGGATGATCGCCCGCGCGAGGTTCTCGTCCACCAATGGGATCAATTGAAGCGCGGTCATATCCGCCGTGTTGATATTGATCAGCCCCGAGGAAACGCACGTGAACAAGTCCGCCATCCCGACCGCGTAAGCGGGCGACTCGCCGGTTTCCAGCCTCGCGAAATTCCGATGCAACCGGGAACCTTGAGCATCCTGCCCGCCGGCAGGGCCCCAATATATTTCAGACGTAATCCCGTAAATCAGCAACAACTCGGACAGGTCGTCAATCGGCCCGTTCCTGGCCTCGTAGGGAGGGCCATCGATCCAGGGGACATCCGCCCACGTGCCACGACCGTTCAGATCCAGGCCAAGGTAATAGTCGCTCTCTTTGCCGCTCAATCGCTCGTCGTCGTCCGGATCCCGCCAGTCCAGAATGGAGTCCACGATCGTCGGAAAATCACCCGCGTCCACGCCAATCAGAATCAAAGCCTGCTGAAGCATCAGTTCGTCCGCGGTATTCACATTCATCCTCCGGTCGAGATCCGTGATCGTCACCGAGAACCGGCCGGATCCGAGTTCATTGTTCTCGAGCGAAAATCCGGCAAAGACTTCATTGGTATCACCGGTGCCACCGGCCCACTTTTGGTTCAACGCGTCATACTGGGGAGTCAGCCGGCTTTGCTCGGAGAGGAGAAGCCGGGCAAGTTCAATCCCGGAGCGCGCAAGCCACTCGAACTCCGCTTCATGGCTGCGATTGCGGGCCAGCCGGGTTTCAACCTTCATCGAATAGGCAAATCCTCCGGCCAGGATGCCAAACGCGACAATCACCAACATCACGATGATCAATGCGATGCCGCGGCTCGTGGCTCCATCAGTCTTCGTTGGTCCGCGAAGCTTCATGATTTCCGCGGGACTGGCATGCGGTTCCCGGTGTCGAACCGACGTATTTCTGTCGTCTTCATTGCGGAATCCGGGGATTTCCAGCCGGGCCCCCGGGATTGAGGACCGGGGCTCGATTGGATTGCCCCGGAGGGACGCCCCGACCCGGAACCGGTTGGGTGGGCACCATCTGCGGGTTCTGCCATTCCGGCAGCACCGCCTGCGCTGGCAGCGCCACGGCACGGACGGTCAATTGCGGCGGGCTGCCCTGCGTCCGGGACTGCGTCCTCCCACCCACGGCCAATGCCACCCGCACCATCGCCGGCAAACTGTTTGAAGCGGTCCATTCCTCGACCCAGTCCTCGTTCTGACTGTCCCAGAACTCCAGGAGGAACGACTCGACATTGCGCGCCAGGATTATCTCGTAGGGCTCGACCACGGAGTTGGTTTCCCAGAGAAGGGGAATCTGGCGCATGACCAGCACCGGCTGGCGGTCGTCGGACGCTTCCACTGAGAACGTAATCCTCCGCAGGCGCAGATCCCCGTACATTCCTCCACCCGGAAACGAGGATGGCACACGGGAAACGAGACTGAGATATGGAAAATCACCGCTCGTGTCGGCGATGAACTGATAGTGCCGTCCGTTCTCATTGAACATGATCGTCGTCAGAAAGGCATCCTCCAGTGCCTGCATGGCAATCCTGGACCGCTGCACTCCGGCGGCGGCATCGAGAGCCGCCTGGGAACCGCGGATGATGGCCGTCCAACTCGCGTAGATCGCGATCATGACCATGGCGAAGATCCCAATTGCCAGGAGGATTTCGATCAGCGTAAACGCCGCGCGCGCATTCCTGAATTTCATGGGAGCCCTCCCAATGCACCTCCCGCGTTTCCGGGCCGATACAACCAAAGACTCCCTCCGTTGGTCACCACCCGGTCACCGCGCCTCTCGATGATGACAATGTCCGCCTGATAGAGTCCGCTCGTGCTGACCAGATGGACGTCCCGAACCCAGCTCGCGTCCGGGTATAGTTCGCCAAAATCGCCCGATTCCGTGCCCTCCTCAATTCGATTGGTCAGAGTCAATTCGGCAGCCACCATCCCGAACGAGGGACCGGATTCCTGCAACATCCGGGCGGTTCGCAGATTCTGCGCAACAAGCGCCAGCACGGCAAACGTCGCCATGAAAAACACGGCGACGGCAATCATTACTTCGAGAAGGGTGAAGGCGGAACCCGCGTTGGTGGAATGCGTATTCATTTGATGACTGTGACCTCTGCCAATCCGGTGACCACCTCGAGCGAAATCTGCCGCCACTCGTCGCGATCCGAACGCAGGACCACCGTAAACTCGTCACTGGTGCCATTCGGAAAAAACCACACGCGCGCCTCCTCCGCGTCCTGCAATTCCACGAAATTCACCCCCATGAGCTCGATCCCCACGTTCTCCGGAAGCCGGGCCGAGTAAATCATCCTTCCCTCCCCGGAACCGTTCCGCGGATAATCCCCACCTCGTCCATTCTGTCCCTCCCCGTCCGTCCGCCCTCCCGCCGGCACTTCGAACACGCCCTCCCGCGGCCGGATACGCAGCATGGCGGGCCCCCCATGCAGGATCGCCTGGGCACGGGCAAAACCGCAGGCATCCGTCACCTCCGTCACCGCCCGACGCATCCCCTCCTGACGCATCGCGGTGACGAATGCCGGAATCCCGGCCGCCAGCACGATCGCCAGAATCGCCACAACGATCATGATCTCGACCAGTGTAAAAGCGGGCGTTCCCCGGACTTTCGAAACGAGTCTTCTCATCGCGTGATGCTGTTGGTGATCGCGAACATGGCCGAGAGCACGCTGAAGAGCAGCCCGCCCACACCGACGGCCATGACGATGATCAACGCCGGTTCAATGAGGTTGGTCAACACGCGGAGCGCAACCGTCAACTCGTTCTCGTAGGTCTCCGCCAGGTTGTTCAACGCGCCGGGAACATCGCCGGTTTCCTCGCCAATTTTCAACAGATCGATCATCAGTTGCGGGAAGAGCTTGCTGCGGGCAAGGGGTTGCGCGATGGTTTTGCCATCGGTGACCTCCTCGCGCGTGCGCGCGATCGCCTCCTTCACCACCACGTTCGGGATGATCTGTTCGGTGATCTTCAAGGCGGTCAGGACGGGCACTCCGTTGGTCAGCAGCGTGGACAGGGTCCGCGAGAACTGGCCGAACATGTTCAACCGGTTCACCCGGCCGAACACCGGCGCGCTCATCTTCCATCGATCCACCGCGCGGCGCCCTTCCGGCGTGCTCTTGAAGCGCAGAAAAAGAATCAAGAGGGCCACCGCGATGAGCAGGAGCAGCCACCACCACTGGCCGAAGAAATGACTCGTCCCGATCAACATCCGGGTCGAGGCGGGCAATGGAACGTTCATCCCCTCGAAAATCGACATGAAACGGGGCAGCATGAACGTCATGAAAAAAATCACGATGACCACCCCCACGCAGGCCACGATCGCGGGATAGATCATCGCCGATACAAATCGTGACTGCACCTCGGCAAAGCGTTCGAAGTGCTGGGCCAGCCTCACCAACACCTCCACCAGGGCGCCGCTCTGTTCCCCGGCGCGAACCATGTTCACATAAAGATCCGAAAACACCCGGGGCTGGCGCGCCATCGCATCGGAGAGACTCTTGCCCTCCATCACGTCCTGCCGGAGCTGACGACTGACATCCGAGGAAATCCCCTTCGTCTGCAAGTGGGTCATGCTGTTCAGGGCCACCGTCAGCGGCATTCCCGAGCGAAGCAGGTTGGCCAGCTGCTGGGTGAAGGTGGCCAGTTCGCGCAATCGGGGTTTGCGTTGACGCCGCAACAGGTCCCGCAGTGCAGGCGGCAATACCTCCGCCCCGGAGGTCCGTCCCCTGACGGAACGCTCGATCGGAATGGCCGCGCTCGCGCGAGCCGCCTCCACCGTCACAGGAAACAGACCCA
>DATKEE010000352.1:0-3787 GCA_035544555.1 Candidatus Methylomirabilota bacterium | reverse complement strand
AATGCAGTCTTTTCAGTGGCCTTCTCACCGAACGGCAGGCGACTGGCCACTGGCGGCGCCAACCCGAACGATGCGCTCAAACTTTGGGACGTGGACGGTTGGCAAGAGGTGCTCACCCTGAAAGTGGAGGAAGGCCAGGGTTCAGAATTCAGTTCAAGTGCTTTTTCTCCCGACGGTCACACTGTCGGTACCATGAGTATAAACGGTTTCCTGCATCTCTGGCCCGCACCGTCATGGGAAGCAATCGACACGGCGGAGGCCAGGGAAAAAGCAGGGGGCGCACAACCATGAACCCAACTCGCGAAGAAGCCCTTTTTGCGCTGGCATTGGAGAAGCCAGCAGAGAAACGCGCTGCATTCCTCGATGTCATGTGCGAAGGCGACCCAGCCTTACGTGCCCGCCTCGACACCCTGCTCGCGGCGCATGAGCAACCCGAGACTTTGCTCGCAACGCAGGCCGAAACCGCCCGCCCCACGATCAAACTCGACTTCGCCGACGCACCCGACGAAGCCGTGGGCCAGACGCTCGGGCGCTACAAGTTGCTGGAAAAAGTCGGTGAGGGTGGGTGCGGCGTGGTCTATGTGGCCGAGCAGACGGAGCCGGTTCGGCGGCGCGTGGCGCTGAAGGTCATCAAGCTGGGCATGGATACCAAGGCGGTCGTCGCCCGGTTCGAGGCCGAGCGCCAGGCGCTGGCGATGATGGACCATCCGAACATCGCCAAGGTCCTCGATGCGGGCATGACGGGCGCCGATACAGCGCAATCTCAAATCTCAAATCTCAAATCTCAAATTCCAGGAGGCCGTCCCTACTTCGTCATGGAACTGGTGCGCGGCATTCCGATCACCGACTACTGTGACCAGCACAATCTCACCACCAAAGACCGACTCGACCTGTTCATCAAGGTTTGCCAAGCCATCCAGCACGCGCATCAGAAGGGCATCATCCACCGCGACATCAAGCCGTCGAACATCCTCGTGACGCTGCACGATGGCGTGCCCGTGCCGAAGGTCATCGACTTCGGGATTGCCAAGGCGACGGAAGGGCGGCTGACGGACAACACGGTTTACACGCAGTTGCATCAGTTCATCGGCACGCCGGCTTACATGAGTCCGGAACAGGCGGAGATGAGCGGGCTGGACATTGACACGCGCAGCGACATCTACAGCCTGGGCGTGTTGCTCTACGAACTGCTGGCCGGGAGCACGCCGTTCGATCCGAAGGAGCTGATGGCCCAGGGCATTGACGCCATGCGCCGGACGATTCGGGAGAAGGAGCCCGTGCGGCCCTCAACCAAGCTCGCCACGCTGCAGTGTGAAGAACTCACCACGACTGCGAAACGCCGCTCCGCCGACACCTCCAAGCTGTTGCACCAGCTCAAGGGTGACCTGGACTGGATCGTGATGAAGTGTTTGGAGAAGGATCGCACGCGGCGTTACGAGACCGCGAATGGTCTGGCCGCCGATCTCAAACGGCACCTGAGCAACGAGCCGGTCACGGCGCGCCCACCAAGCCCGGCCTATAAATTCCAGAAGGCATGGCGAAGAAACAAACTGGCGTTCACCTCGGGCGCGGCCGTGCTCGCCGCCTTGGTCGTCGGGATCGGGTTTAGCACGTGGCAGGCGGCGGTCGCCCGGCAGGCGAACAAAGAGTCGATCCGGGCCCGGGCCGAGAAGGAGGAGGAGGCTGGCATCGCCCAGCAGGAACGTGACCGGGCTCTGGCGGCCCAGACGCTCGCCGATGCGAAGACCCGGGAGGCGCAACTCAATCTCTACGCGGCGGACATGAAACTCGCCCATCTGGCCCTGGACGAACACGACTTGAAACGCGCCACTACGTTGCTGGAGCGACACCGGCCCGCGCCGCGCGCACCGGACCTGCGCGGCTTTGAGTGGCGTTATCTGTGGAACCAGACCCGCAGCCAGGACATTGGTTCGATGGCCACAAGCAACGGGATGATTCGCGCGCTGTCCTTCTCGCCGGACAATCGGTGGCTGGCCGTGGCGGGTTCGCGTGGTGCGAGCGTCATTAATTTGGCCGGCTGGACGGAGCAGATCCGGATGGAGGAGAATACCTTTCTCCAATCAGTGTCCTTCTCGCCTGATGGTGAATCGCTGCTGATGGGCGGCCCAACCATCGGGCTGCGCATCTGGGACACGCTTACGTGGCGGATCAAACGCCAGCTTGACGACGTGGCTTCCTACGGGGCCTTTTCTCCTGATGGTCGCCTCATCATCGGCGGGAGCCCGGAGGGATTGCACATTTGGGACAGCCAGTCCTTGCAGTTCCTGCACCACCTGACGAATCTGACCTTGCGGCTTCAGTGGTCCGGCGTACGCGGCCCCATGGGCAGCCTGAGCTTTTCCTCGGACGGCAGGGTCTTCGCGGCCGCCATCGAGGATTCCAGCGCCGCGGCCGATCCCGTCAGCATCCGAATCTGGAATGTCACCGAACTGCGCGAACGCGGACCTCGTGCGGCCGCCCGGTCCATCCAGTTCCCCGAGGTGGCCTCGGTCCTGGCGCTGGCGTTGAATGATGATGGCACCCGGCTGGCCGTTTCGACCACGTTGGGTTCGCTCAGCCTCTGGGATGTGACCAGCGGCGAACGGCTGGCCGTCCTCCGCGCACCGCGCCGGACCTCCCTCCTGCAATTTCGTCCGGGACACGACGAAATCATCGGCGGGCGAGCGGATGGCATCGTTCCCATCTGGCGGTACGAGAACGGAACGCTGAACGAGGTCGAGTTTCGTCGCGGGCATTTGGACAAACTGTCTGCGCTGGCGACCGCCCGGGGTGGAACATGGGTGGTCACCGGCGACGAATCCGGCATCGTTAAACTTTGGGACGCCTCGCTTCAGGAGGATCGTCCGGCGGGCGTCGGTGCGTCTGGGAACATCGTTCCCGGCCACATAGGCCAACTCCACTTCCTGGCGGACAACCGCACTCTGGTGGCGAACGAGTTCCTCGAGGAGCGACTGAACTTCTGGGACACCACGACCGGACAGCGGCGGCGAACGTTCTCCAATGTCGTGTGGCATGCCGGCGCCCGGGTCTCGCCCGACGAGCGTTGGATTCTGCTGGCCCGCACCAACGGCCTGATGGAACTCCGCGAAGTTGCCAGCGAGGCGCTGGTGGCCACCCTGCGCGGACACACCAGCGAGGTCCGTCGCATCTTCTTCACGCCGGACAGTCGCAAGGTCCTGACCGCCACCGTCTTTCAGGCGAGCGCCCGGGGTGATTTTTATGCGCAAGATATCTGGGTGCGCCTCTGGGACATTCCATCGGGACGGTTGATCCAGGAGGCGGCCCTGGCCGGAACGATTCGTGACCTGGCCCTGTCCCCGGATGGATCACGATTCGCTGTTCTTCTCCGGGACGGTCACTGCCAGATCCACAAGACCGCCGATCTGAGCCTCGACTATGAGCTGCCGTCTCAAGATACCTCTCCCGGTCGATTGGCGTGGTCGCCAGACGGTTTCACGCTCGTGGCCTGTGGCGACCTGCTTCACTTCTGGGATTTGCCCACCCGCTCGCTGCGACTGGGCAGCGGACGTGGCTACCTCTGGATCGGTTTCGCCCCGGATGGTCGAACTCTGGTCACCAACGGCGGAGCCCGCGATATGAAGCTGGTGAACGTGGCCACCGGACAGGAGATGCTGAGCCTTCCGCTGGGCGCCGGAATGTTTCAGAGCGCATTTAATCGCGACGGCACCATCCTCGCCGTCGGCACTTATCGCATCGAAGGCACCAACGAAGCCTACAACGTCCAGCTCTTTTGAGTCCCGTCCCT
>DATKEE010000351.1:0-7034 GCA_035544555.1 Candidatus Methylomirabilota bacterium | reverse complement strand
CCCTGACCCCGGCCCCACTGCCATTGAGTTAAGCACATCGCCGGCTCTTGCTCATACTCTTACTCGGACTCTTGCTCCCTGCTCCAAGGCCCTGGTGTCATATGGATTATGAGTAGGAGTAAGCGCAAGCGTATGAGTGCCCGGTTGCTCTTCCGTCGTCCCTATTTCAACAGCCGTGCACCCCGGCCCTCCCTCGATGGAGAATCGACGGCCGGTCTGCCGCTGGAGATCATGTTCCGCGCAGCCTATGAAGATGGAACGCGCATTTCAACAGGAACCGGATCACAGGAACAGGACCCCGTGTCGATTCCCGGTTTGCTTTCAACGAAATCGAAATCGAAATCGAAATCGAAATCGGGCCTATCCGGTGCCGGCGCCCGTGGCGGGGACAGCGGTGGAAGTCGCCTCCGTGGGGTTGGGGCGCGGACTGATGAGGATGTAAACCACCGGGACGACGAACAGCGTGAGGAAGGTGGACGTCATCATGCCGCGCCCCGGGGCTTTTGTGGGCTTTTGTGGGGAGTTGCCGCGCGGGGGGTGGTGGGATAGCTTCCTGTCATGAGCAACGCGCGGATCCGGATGATTGGATTGTGGCTGGCGTGCGCCGTCGAGTCGGCCGCCTTCGGGGCGGACGAGGCCGGGCCAGTCGCGCCCGTCGAACCGGCCGGGTCGAAGAAGGTGTACATCGTGCCCATTCGCGAGGACATCGATTCGCCGCTGGTGTATGTGGTTCGGCGCGGGGTGAAGGACGCGATCCAGTCGAACGCGGATGTGCTGGTGCTCGACATGGACACGAACGGGGGCTACGTGGGGGTGACCGAGGAACTCATCGAGATCATCAGCAAGTTTCCGAACGAGACGGTGACGTTTGTGAACAACAAGGCGTTTTCCGCCGGGGCGTTCATTTCGGTGGCGACCCGGAGCATTTACATGGCGCCCGGGTCGGTGATTGGCGCGGCGGCGCCGATTCTGATGACGCCGGGCGGCGGTGTGGAGGGGGCATCCGACACCATGGAAGTCAAGATGACCTCGGCCATCAGCGCGCTGGTCCGGGCCCAGGCGGAGAAGAACGGGCACAACACCGCGGTGGTGGAGGCCATGATCGACAAGACCAAGGGCCTCGTCATCGACGGCGAGGAGATTGTGAAGGAGGGTCAGATCCTCACGTTGACGAACACGGAGGCCGAACGGGAATACGACGGCAAGCGGCTGCTTTCCGCGGGCACGGTGGCTGACCTGGACGAGCTGCTGGAACGGCTGGGGTATGCGGGCGCGGAGCGGGTTGAAATCGAGCCGACGGGCACGGAACGGCTGGGCAAATGGATCAACTCCATCAGCCCGTTGCTGCTGTTGATCGGGATTGCCGGGTTGTACATCGAGTTCAAGACTCCGGGATTCGGCCTGCCGGGCATCGTGGGCATCGTCGCCTTCGCGATTTACTTCTTCGGCGGCTATGTGGCGGGCCTGTCCAGTATGCTGTGGCTGGCGGTGTTCATCCTTGGGATCGCGCTTGTGGCGCTCGAGTTGTTCGTCTTCCCGGGCACGTTCGTCCTCGGGTTTGCCGGCGTCGGATTGATGCTGGCCTCCATCATCATGGCGCTGGCGGATGTGTATCCCGCGCCCCCCGCCGACGGCTTCAGCCTGCCGACGATTCCCTCTTGGGAGGCGTTCGAGCTTCCCTTGCAGACGGTGAGCATCGGATTGCTGGCCGGCATTGTGGCCATCGTGATCCTCAGCCATTACCTCCCGGAAAGCACGTTCTTCCGCCGGTTGACACCGCTGTCCGCCAGCGGGATGACGTCGGTGTCGGAGATGGAACAACAACACGCCTCCGCGCTTGGACAGGAGGGGATCACCACCTCCCCGCTGCGACCGGGCGGGAAGGCGCGGTTTGGCGACCGGATCCTCGATGTGGTTTCGCAGGGCGAGGTGATTCCGACGGGGCAAAAGGTCCGGATCATCGGGCACAGCGGCTACGCGGCCGTCGTCACTTCGGTGGAACCCTGAACAACAAGCTTATGAAAAAACTCATTCCTCTCTGCTGGCTGTCCCTGGCCATGGCTCTTCCACTGGCCGGCGCCGGGCCGTCCGAACCGGTGCCGATCTTCGATGGTGAATCGTTTGCCGGCTGGGAGGGCAACCGCGAGATGTGGCGGATCGAGGATGATGCTCTCGTGGGCGGGACGCTGGAAAAGGAGATTCCGAAGAACGACTTCCTGTGCACGACGCGGCGCTACACGAACTTTGTTCTCCGCCTGAAATTCAAACTGGTGGGCGAGGGCGCGAACGCCGGCGTGCAGATTCGCAGCGAACGGATACCCGGTCATCACGAGGTGAAGGGGTATCAGGCGGACCTTGGAGAACCCGGCTGGTGGGGTTCGCTGTATGACGAATCAAGAAGGAACAAGGTGCTGGCGCAATCGGACATGACCGAGTTGAACCCGGTGCTCAAGCGCGGGGAATGGAACGACTACGAAATCCGCTGCGAAGGCAGCCGCATCCGGCTTTCGATCAACGGGGTGGAGACGGTGGATTACACCGAGGCGGACGAGACGATTACGCAGTCCGGCCTCATCGGGCTGCAAATCCACAGCGGTCCGCCCAGCGAGGCGTGGTACAAGGAGATCACCATCCAGGAGTTGGAATAACGCGTGTGTCATTGCACATCAGAAGTCGTTCCTTTAGTTTCGCGGCATGACTTGCTGGTCCGCCGTAATGCGTGGTGTCTTCATCCTCGGCCTGGGGCTGTTGCTCGCGGGCTGTCTGCCCCGCGGCGCGGCCGGGTTGGGGGAGGAGTCCAATCCCCATTACCAGCTCGGCCTGGACTTCATGCGCTCGCGGGATTATGGACGCGCCATCGAAGCGTTTGAGAAGGTGTTGGAGGCCGATCCGCGATCCCCGCTCGCCCATTTCCGTCTCGGCCTCCTCTACGAGCAACATCAAAAGGAACGCGGCATCAACTTCGCGACCGCCATCCATCACTACGCCAAATTCCTGGAACTGCAGCCGGACTCGGCCGACGCCGACAACGTGCGATCCCGGATCATCTACTGCAAGATCGAGCTGGCGAAGTCGGTTTCCCTTCCACCGGGCACGCAGGACATGCAACGCCACATCGACACATTGAAGGCCGAGAACCATGATTTGAAGGCCCGGCTGGAAACGTTGCAGGCCCAGTTGACGATGCGCACGCAGCCGGTGAACGTGGCTCAGGCCGGACCCGCGCCCGCTCCGGCCGAGACGCTCCCGCAACCCCTCCACCGCCCTTCGGACCCAGCCCCCGCGCGCGCGGACACTGCCCGATCCGAAGCCGTCAGGACGGCCGACGCCGCGCCTTCCCGCGTCCCGGCATCCACCCGGTCCTCGACTTACGCATTCAAACGCGGTGACACGCTTTATTCCGTCGCCCGCCGCCACAATCTGTCTGTCGATGCCCTGCGAGCCGCGAACCCCGGGCTCGACCCGCACAATATTCCGGTGGGAAAAGTCATCCGAATTCCCTGAGAGCCGGTTTTAAAAATGGAAAGGGTCCTGCGGCGAGGGATTTTGACCGGGGCCAAGGCGGCGAAACCGGAGCATCCCCGCTGCGGGCTGTGACGGTTGAGCCAACGCGGGACCCGGGCAAAAGCACCGCCGCCCGGAGGGTTTTCCCGGAAAAGGCACTCTGGCTTCGTTGCTCCTCGGTCACAGAGCGAAGGCTATGCTCCCTCGTCGCGCCTCGCCAGAGAGCCTTTTCCGGGAAAACAGGACCCCTTCGATTTTTAAAACAGGCTCTGAGAGCCGGTTCAGAAGTGGATCCGGGCGCGTACTTGTCTGGTTGCGAATCCAAGCCAGGGCGAAGAGAACCAAACCGGCATCGGCGGCGGGCTTTCCCAGTCCGGACTCTCATGGAATACTCCCGTCATGCGCCGCGTCTTCCTGGACCACCAATCCACCACGCCATTGCTGCCGGAGGTGTTGGAGGCCATGCGGCCGTTTCTGACGGACTGCTTCGCTATTCCGGCTTCGTTGCATCAGGAGGGGCTGCAGGCCCGTGACGCGTTGCAACAGGCGCGCGAACAGGTGGCAGCCTTGATCCACGCGGAATCGCCGGAGACCATCCTGTTCACGTCGAATGGAACCGAGGCCGTCAACCTCGCGATCAAGGGCGCCGCATGGGCCGGCCGCAAGCGTGGACGCCACATCGTCACCACCGCCATCGAACATCCCGCGGTGCTCAATTCCATCGAGTTTCTCGAATCCCAGGGCTTCACCGCGACGCGCGTGCCCGTCGATGACCGGGGTTTTGTGGACCCGGACCGGATCCGCCGGGCGCTCACCGACGAAACCCTGCTGATCTGTGTTCACCTGGCGAATCATGATCTCGGCACAATCCAACCGGCCGCCGAAATCGGACGGATCGCCGCCGACCGGAGCGTGCCGCTCTTTGTCGATGCGGTTGCGGCGGGCGGGTGGCTGCCCATCCACGTGGAAGCGCTGGGCGCCGGTCTGCTGGCGCTCTCGCCGCACCGGTTTCATGGACCCAAGGGAGCGGGCGTGCTCTACCGGAACCGGCGGGCGCGGTTGACGCCATTAATTCATGGCGGCGACCAGGAGGAGGGACGGCGCGCCGGAACGGAGAATGTTCCCGCCATCGTGGGCACCGGGGTTGCGGCGGAAATCGCCGCGCGTGAACTGGATCACCGTCGCGCCCACGTCTCGGCCCTGCAACGACGACTCCTGGACGGCCTGCGACATCGCGTCGATCACCTTCATCTGAACGGACCCGATCCAGGTGACCAACGGCTGGGCACGCTGCTGAATGTCAGTGTGGAATTCGTCGAAGGCGAGGGGGTGTTGTTGATGGCGGATCTCAGGGGGATCGCGCTGGCCAGCGGGACGAGTTGCATCAGCCGTTCCCTGAAGGTGTCGCCGGTGCTGGCGGCAATCGGCCTGCCTCCCGGGCTGGCCCAGGGCAGCGTGCTGCTTTCCCCGGGCAGGGACACCACGGAGGAGGACGTGGATTACGCGGTGGAAACGCTGGGGGGAATCGTGGAGAAACTGCGCGCGATGTCGCCGTTGTGGGACGAGTTTCAACGGGGAAACCTCCAGGCGCTCACCCCGGCCAGGGCGGCGCGTTGAGCGGAGTCCAGCGCCGGACCGTCCCCCGGTCTGAAAACCATCCCTGCCGGAAAAAGCGTTGCCTCGGGCGCCGGAGTATTCCACATTGGCGGGCGCTGTTGGAGAGATGGCTGAGTGGTTTAAGGCGCACGCCTGGAAAGCGTGAGTACCTAAAAAGTACCGGGGGTTCGAATCCCCCTCTCTCCGCCATTTAGTCCTCCGGCCAATGCGTGACTCTGGCCTTTATTCCCGAGGATGTTCCAAGGAATCCCGTCCCGCTTCCGTTGCCATTGTGTGCCGGCAAGTGACCGTCCGGGACTGATTTTGTGTTTCTATGTGTGTGTATGGGGCGGAGACGGAGCCTTCCCAATCAGATTTCTCCTTTCCTGTCTGGGTTGAGCACAATGCAGAGTTGAAGGCAAGAGGGAGAAATGCTCGTAAGCCTCAATGCTTCCAGGTGATGTCCTTGAAGCGGGCGAAGTCTTCATCGAAGGAAAAGACCGGCGTCCCGGACGCCGCCGCGCTGGCCGCGAGATAGGCGTCCGCGAAATGAACCGGCAGGGAATGGTAGCGCTCCAGGGCGTCCGTGATGATTTCCGGTTCGAGTGGGGCAATGCCCCGACTGCGCAGGAAGGCGAGCATCTTGTCGCACACGTCGGCCCTTGGCATTTCGTAAAATGATTCCAGCGTGTAGAGGGTTTCGGCGACGATGAGGGAAGGAATTTGCAGGAGGAGTTTTCCGGTGTCGGCTTGGGCGATGAGGGTGCGGGCCCGCCTGGCCATGTCCGGCGGCTGGCCGGTGAAAAACCGCACCAGCACGTTGGTATCGAGGAGACAGGGCTTGCTCACGGGGCGGGGTCCTTGCCTTCATGGGCAGCTTCGTACGCGATGTGTTTTCGCACGGCGGCTTTTTCGGCCTTGATGCCGGGGAATTTCCTGCGGGTTTTGAGCGATCCGAACAGGGCGAGGGGGCTGGCCTCGGGACGCACGGTGACGCTGCCGTCGCTTTCGATATCCCATTGCAGGCGCTGACGGGGCTTGATGCCCAGAGCCTCGCGCACTCGGCGCGGCACGGTGGTCTGGCCTTTGTCGGTGACGGTGGATTCAATCATATCCCATAATCCTTACTGTTTAGCTTAATTCCACCATAGCACAGCACTGCATTACTTTGCAAGTTCCGCATTACCGGCCTTCAGAACAAGGCGGGCTGGGCTGTGTTCGGATCGGGGCATCCAGGGCAATTTTCCCGAGGACAAGCAGACCTCCGAAACCGCGCTGTTGTTTCTGCAACTCATCATGCGCAGGTTGCGCCGGCACAAAGCCGTTTCCTCGTCACTACAAGAGCATCATCACCATTGAGCCTGGAAAGCGCGGCGGGAAACCGTGCATTCGAGGTATTCGTATTAGTGTGGGCGACGTGCTTGGCTGGCTGGCGGCTGGCATGACCCACCAGGAGATCATTGAGGATCAGCCCGACCTGACGGAGGAGGACATCCGGGCGTGTCTTGCCTATGCGGCGGACCGGGAGCGGCGTTTAACCGCGGCTGCCGGATGACATGAGGCTGCTGTTCGATCAGAACCTCAGTTTGAAGCTCTGCCAACGGTTGGCCGATTTGTTTCCGGGTTCGACTCAGACGCGAATGGTCGGACTGGACCGTGCGGACGATGTCACAATCTGGGAGTACGCCAGGGCAAACGGATTTACCCTGGTCACGCAGGATAGCGAGTTTCTTGTACGGTGAGATGTCACTTTGACGAAGGGCAAGCGCCCATGAAATGACCCGGGACGAATTGGTTCAACGCCTTTTCGGTTGATATCAAGGAATGGCCCGGAATCAAGGTGGGGCTCATGGGCAACATCCGGAAGCTGCCGTTGAATCGCGGTGATTGACCGCGTGTGGAGCCCGCTGTTTAATGCATCCCGTGAGCGCGCG
>DATKEE010000350.1:0-4635 GCA_035544555.1 Candidatus Methylomirabilota bacterium | reverse complement strand
GATCCAAACGACGGGTGTAATGTGACGAACGCGCCGCACGCCACGGGCATCGGCGTGGGCATGCCGGTCATCAGATAATGATTGCCGCCGCCATGATTGGGATCCTGGTGGTGTATCGACCGCACAATTGTCAACCGGTCGGCCGCTTCGGCCAGCTTCGGCACGCATTCGCTGAAGTGAATGCCCGGCACGCGGGTGGGGATCGCTTTAAACTCGCCGCGAATCTCCTCGGGAGCGTCGGGTTTGGGGTCGAAGGTTTCGTAATGCGACGGCCCTCCATCCATCCACACGAGAATGCAATTGATGTCTGAACCCGCGCGGATCCCGGTGGCCGCCCTGGCCGGGTCCGAGGCTGCGGCCCGTAGGCGCAGCAGGTCGCAGAAACCGAGTCCCAAGGCGCCGCCCAATCCCATTTGCAGGAAATCACGACGTCGCATCCCGGCGCAGTTGGAGCGGAGGCCTTTCATGGAGACTCAGTGCGTGTTCATAAAACCCAATTCCTGTAGCAGCCGACGTGAGTTGGCTCAAACTTTTCTTCTCCGATCGGCGAAAGTTAGAGCGGACTGACGTCCGCTGCTACCAACAACGACGATCAGAGCGGACTCACGTCCGCCGCTACGAGCGTGTCATGAAATCCAACCTTCCGTAGGAGCCGGTGTGAGCCGGCTCATGCTGCACTTCTCCGAATGGAGGAAGTTAGAGCGGACTTACGTCCGCTGCTACCAATAACGACGATCAGGGCGGACTCACGTCCGCTGCTACCATGCTGGATCAGTGATTAAATACAAATTCCGGCGAATTCAGCAATGCCCAAAGCAGGTCCTCCGTCGCCGCCTTGCGGTCCGTCTCCTCACGGTCAAATTCCGTCGATGCAATGGACAGTTCCCCGGGCGTCGGCCACCGGCTCAACGCCGCCAGGTAAAGCTCGTTGATGATGTCCTCCGGCGGGCGATCGCCTGCCGCCAGCGCAGTCACACGGCCGTCGGTGTCGGCCAGTTTGGCCTGCAATCCGCGCGAGTTCATCATGTGCAGGGCTTGCACGACGCTTGGGCGCGGGTCGCGTTCGCAGGGTGGATCGCTGCTCGAGTCGGGACGTCCAAAGGCGTCGAGGAAGTGCGAGTCGATCTTGAACGTCCACGTCTGGATCGCCCGCGTGCCGGGGGGACAACCCTCGAAATGTTCCGACACGCCCGTGACATCGCACACCGCGTCGAGCATCACCTCGGCGGGCAGCCGGCGCCGATACGAGCGCGAAAAGTTCTTCGTGTCGGCCAGGTTCGTTTCGTTCGGCGTCGAGCTGAGCTGGTAAAGCTCCGACGTCAGGATGGTTCGCATGAGATGTTTCAGGTCGTATCCCTGGCGGATGAAATCCGCGGCGAGCGAGTCGAGCAACGGTTCGTTGACGGGAGGATTGGAGGTGCGGAAATCATCGACCGGCTCGACCATGCCGCGGCCAAAGAAGGAGGCCCAGACACGATTGACGGCGCCTCTGGCGAACCAGGGATTGTCGGGATGGGTGATCCAATCGGCCAGTGCCAGCCGTGGGTCCTCGTCCTCCGAAGGTTCGAATACCGGGCCGTCCAGTGGAGCCGGCTTCAGAACGGCATCGGTGACCGGGTGCTTCACCTCGCCGCCCGGCGCGAAATAAAACATCTCCATGCCGGCAGAGATGGGCGGTGAGAGCCCTTTGCCTTTTTGCTTCACCGGCCCGAAGAATGCGGCGAACCGGTAGAAGTCCTCCTGGCTCCACTTCTCATTCGGATGATGATGGCACTTGGCGCATTCCATCCGCACGCCGAGGAACAACTGGCTGAAGAGGGTCGTCAGTTCCGGCGGTTCGCGCCGGTCGCGATACACCACCGCCGGACCGTCGTGATGATTGCTCCCTTCCACGGTCAGGAAAGCCCGGGCGAATTCGTCAAAGGGTGTGTTCTTCCGGAACGCCTCGCGCAGCCACTGATCGAGCAGGTAAACGCTCTTGACGCCGACGCGGTCGGGATTCGGACGCAGGAGATCGGCCCACTGGTTCGCCCAGTAATCGGCCCACTCCGGTTGTTCCAGCAAATGATCGATCCAGCGCCGGCGCTTGTCGGGCGACGTGTCGGCGAGGAAAGACTTCACTTCCGCGACCGTCGGAAGCCTGCCGATTGTATCGAGCGTGGCGCGCCGGATGAATTCCTCGTCGGAGCAACGCGCCGAGGGAAACAGGCCGAGTTTCTGGAAGTGGGCATACGCCAGCTTGTCGATGTAATTCGCCACGGGCAAATCGCGGTAACGCTCCGGCGGCAGCAATTGATCGGCGGGAACCGTGATGCGCGCGGCATCCACGCGGCCCAAGAAGCGCGCGATCACCACGGTTTCACCGGTCAGTTGGCCCACCTTTACCACGCCGTCCTCATCGATCGTCGCCAGTTCCTTGTCCTCAGAGACAAACTCGGCGAGCCCGGTCACATCCCGGGTGGAATCGTCCGAGTAAAGCGCCGTGACTTTCAGCGCGACCTGCCCGCCCTTGCGGAAGGATCCCTCGCCCGGTTCGACGCGGATGCCGGTCAGCGTCGGTTCATTCGGGTGCTGATACGGCATGCCGGCGGCGATCCAGCGCGCGAGCGTTTCGTAAGTCTTTGAGCCGCGTTCGAAGCGCCGGCCGCCTTCGTGGTCCACAGTGTGGGTGGGCTTCAGCAACAACAGGCTTTCCGCGGGCGCCGACGGAAACACGCGGCGACCGCGTCCGTCCTTGACGATCTCCGTGTAGTCGGAGCGAGGATCGTGATTGAACACGGAAAGTTTGAAGCCGTTTTGTCCCTCGGGATTCGCGTGGCACGAACCCGCCATGCATCCGGCCTTGGCCATCAACGGCAGAACGTCATACACAAACGAGGGTGCCGATTCGGCCGCCGCCTTCGCCTCGGACTCTGCTTCCTCTCTTGCGGGTTGGGCCTCCTCTTGCGGTGTTGCGGCCGGTTCCAGCTTCGCGATCAGTTTGCCGGCGTCATCGACAATGCGAACGATCCCGTCGTGTCCGCCGCCGGCGATCCTGGTGGCGTCCGCGTTGACCGCCACCGCGTGCAGCGTTTCCTCCCAACGGCTGAGCCGGCGTTCCTTCGCCGTCTCCGAACTTTGCGCGCCGGAGTGACGTTTGAATTCCTTGAACGAATACAGGCGACCGTCCTCGTCAGCCGCCACCACCGTGGTGCCGTCCGCGGACCAGCGACCGGCCGTGAACGAATATCTCCGGCCGCCGATGGTCACCACGCTCTCGCGCGAGGCGACGTCCCAGATTCTGAATTGCCGGTCCGCGCCCACCGACAGCAGTTCGGTGGCGTCCTTGTTGAATGCAACACCGGTCACCGCGCCGAGGTGCCCTTCGTAACGGGCGATCTCCCTGTGCGACACCAATTCCCAGAGCTTCACCAGCTTGTCTCCGCCGGCGGTGGCGAGGCGTCCGCCGTCGGGACTGATCGCCAGCGCGTTAATGGCGTCGTCATGCGCGGACCACGCGTCGAGCACGCGGCCGTCCTCCGCCGCGAACACGCGCACCCGGGCGGATTGGGCGGGCGGATTGTCCGCCGCCACGAGCGCGCCGCCGAACGGAGTGAATGTCAGCGCGCCAATCCGTCCGAGCAAATCGTCGGCAACCCGCCAGTTCACGGAGAGATCATCGGCGTTGCGAACGGTGATGTCGCGATGGCTGCCGGTGGCCAGTTGCCGTCCGTCAGGGCTCCAAGCGATGGCGCGGACGGCATCGATGTGCGCGTTCGTTTCCACGAGCACGGGGAAGTCATTCGCCTCGAGATCGTGAACGAGCAGTTGAGAACCGCGCCCGACGGCCAGTCGTTTTCCGTCCGGCGACAACGCGAGCGCGAGGACCGGTTGATAGCGATCCGGCAGTTCCGTCAGCACGAATTCGCGCCGGACTTCCTCGTCCAAGACCGCCTGATCCCAGGCCGCTCCTTCGCTGATCCAGTCTTTTACGGTCTGAATCTCCCGCTCCGTGAGCTGCTGCTTCGGGGGCATGTGGGGATCGGCTTCCGGCAGGAGGACCTGGTAAAGCAGGCTTTGGCCGGGCGATTTCGGGTCGATGACCGGTTCGGAAGCCGCACCGGCGGCGAGATTTTTGGGCGAGGTGAGAACGAGGCCGCCCTTGCGCTTGTCCTCGTTGTGGCAGGAAAAGCAATTGTCGCGGAGCAGCCTCATGGCGCTTGCGGTGGCGGGCGAGGAGGGGAGCGACTGGGAGGCGCAAACCAACGACGGGGACAACACCCCTCCAATGATGAGCGCGGTCATCCCCGACATTGCCACGGAGTGGTACCGACCCCCAACAATGCGACCGCGTGGCATGAAGATCTTCTACTCCCACATCCCGCTCCGGACAAGCTTTGGAATCCGGTCCCGTCCGGGTGGCACCCTGGTTGACACCGAAGTCTCAACACCAACAAGCAGCCCACCCTCACCGCCGACCGGCAATCCGCGGACCTCCTGTTTTGGTCGATCGACGGAGCGCCGCTCTCCGAGCCGGCGCGTTGAGCATCAGGCGTGGTGGAACATGCCGTGATCGACTCGCGCCGCCTCAATCGGAGTGATACCCGCGCCACATCCAGACCAGGGTGTCCGCCAGCGTGTGTTCGAATACCTTCC
>DATKEE010000349.1:0-10113 GCA_035544555.1 Candidatus Methylomirabilota bacterium | reverse complement strand
AATATTCCAAGGCTCAGCTGAAAGCAATCAATTTAATCTCAATTATGGCAATGAACTCCTGTGATAATAATCATTTCGTGGAGCCATTCAGTCTCTAACCTGCCTCCTCATTCAAAACCCGGACTCGCGAATCCAGGCGGCCACCGTTTCCGCCATCGTCCTCGCATGCGGCCCGGAAAACACGTGATCCGCGTCCGGCAACTCGACCAATCGCTTCGGTTCGCGCGCCACTTCATGCAGGTCACGGGAATCCCGCGGCGGAACGACATCGTCGGCCAGTCCATGCACGAACAGCCATGGCACACGAACGCGCCGCGCCGGTTCCTTCACGCTCCCAATCCGCGCCGTGTCGTCCATGAAGGTCCGCGAGAGCGGGCATTCGGGTTTCTCCCACATGCAACCGGCATCCGGCGTGACTTCCCCGAACTCGCGCCGGGCGAAATCCGCCGTGTGCGCCATCCCCGCCAGCGAAATGAGGAACTGAAGCCGCTCGTCATCCGCCGCCCGCAACACCCCCACGGCGCCGCCCATGCTGTGACCGGCGTAACCCAGCTTCCAACCCGCCAGCGCGTCAAGCACGGCGCCGAGATCCACGACTTCCTTCGTGATCGTGGCGTCCTCAAAGCGGCCTTCCGATCCGCCGTTCCCGGCGAATGAAAAGCGCACCGCGTGAATGCCGCTCCGCGCGAGGGTCCCGGCCAGTTCCACCAGCAGCGGACGGTCTTTGTTGCCGGTCACGCCATGACCCAGCACCACCAGCGTCGTGCTGTCCGGCGCGCCGGGATGATACGTGAACTCCAGCCGTTCACCCTGGCTGTTCCGGATCGTGTCGGGAATCACGGGTCTCATCGCGTGGCCGCCTCCCCGCTCTGCCATTCGTCCAACTGCCGGCGGATGCGCTCGCGATCAAAGTTGTCCGGCGGCGAATAGTCCTGATTGGCCTCCAGGTCCTCGAGAGTCAAACGGCGGGACGGCACGCCGTCGGTCGGCACCTCCGCGCCCGCCGCCCACACGATGGCGTTCAGGGCCAGCGTCCTCTGCCCCGGATGCCCCCAGTTCCAATGGTAGTGGCCCCCCGTGAAACCGAAACCGCGTCCGCCATCCGCGCGTTCGCCCGCCCACAGCAGGTGCTGCGGCTGGCCCTTCTTCGCGCGCACGTGGGGATTGTTGCTGTGCGGTCCGTCCGGGCGCTCCAGCGTGCTCTCCGGCGGTGTCGCCGACAGAATCGCCGTCACTCCGTCCATGTTCTCCCGGAATCGCATGTGGTAATACCATTCGTCGTTGATCTCATAGGGACGCACCCCGCGCGTGATGGGATGATCGGGCGCAATGCGGGTCTCTTGCAGGGTCCAGTGGGGATTGACCGACCAATGAGTTTCGAAATAGCCACCGATCCAGTTGAGGAAATGTTCACCCGGATCGCCTTTGGGCACTTCGACGGCGTAATGGAAGCACAACAATCCGACCCCGCGTTTCATCAAGGCATCGACCTGTTCGAGATGAGGCAGAACCGGATGGCCCCCGCCGCCGTTCGAGTAGATCAAAATGGCGTTCGCATTGTCGAAAGCGGTGGGATCCTTGGGCCAGCCGTTGTGGTAAATGGTCGAGGTGATGGACGGCATCCCTTCGTCGAGGAGCCGCTTGAACAACCGGGTTCCCGCATTGTGTTCGTGCGCGCCATAGCCGTGGCTGCGTGAACCGGCCACCATGACGACCTTTCGCCGCCCGTCCTCGAGCGGCAGCCGCTTGAGGCGGACGTCCTTCACCTCGATGCGCATCGGCGGGCCGCTGTGAAGTTGCAGCGCGAGAATGCCGCTGAGCCGCGCGTCGCGTTCCCCCCGGTCGGTCACTTCCGCCATCCGATGTCCATTGAGGTGCTGGACGATGCGATTGCCCTTGGCGACGATGTGATACTCGTTCCAGTCCTTCGAATGGATGCGCTCTCCCAGCGCCGCGGATTCCCCGAACTCCTCGAGCACGCGGACGCTGTTCTGGCCGTCCCCGATTTCGACCCGCTGGCCGCGCCGCGCCACAATGCCCCGGCCGCGTTCCTCATAGATTATGCCCGTGATCCAGTCCTCGGTGGCGATATCCGCCTGATAGCCGCGGACGACGTGATCCCCCAGGTCCTCGGAACGGAACTGGATGCCGGCATTGGCCCAGTCGGAGGGGATGCGGTAGCGGAGCTTCAGTTCGAAGTCATCCACCTCGCCCTGTTTCCAGATGAGAAACGTGTTGTTGGGGGTTGGATTATCGGCGGTGGTTTCTCCGATGATCGCGCCGTTCTCAACGCGCCAGAATTTGGAATCCCCCTCCCAGCCATCGAGGTTCGTTCCATTGAAGATGGGTGTCTCCGCTCTCGATGACAGGTTGAACCCCGTGAGCAGAATGAGCCAAAGAAGTGTTCCCGTTGCAATCCGAAGCCTCGCGGTCCGGGGTGAAGGGGTGAAGATGCGAATGAATTTCATAGCGAGGGGCCAGCGTAACACCGCCGAATTCCGCGAAGCAAGCCGCCCAAAGGGGTCAGTCCCCACACTCCAAAGGGGTCAGTCCCGACAATTGACAGTTTTTTCGTCTCAGCGTTTCCGGGATTGCAGGCACAGGCTCACCGTGCTCGAGCTTCCCATCTCCAGCCGACTCGCAATCCACGCCAGCGTCATGGTCGTCTCCTCCCGCAACCGCCTCGCAATCCGGGCCTTCGCGGGATCCCCCTTCCGTCGGTGCTTCAATTCCCCGTCCCCCCATCCCGCCTGCCGCAATTCCTCCCGCACCAGTCGTTCCGCGTGTTCCTCGGCCGATTCCCCCCGTTCCGAACCGCTGTGATGCTTGCCGAACTCCTCCTCCATCCGCTCCAGCAGACCGCGGCGAAACTCCTCTTCCCCCAGGCACCAGCCCCGGCGCACCCCCTTGAAGTCGTCGTCCGATTCCGCCTGCCGCCGAAACTCCAGCGCGACTTCCAACTGTTTCCGCCCCGCGGCGCCGTCCCGCTGGAGGCCGTACTCACCCAGCAACCGATCCACCCGCAGCCAGGCGGGCCGGTTATTCGGACTCTTCAGATATTCGGGCCAACTGCTCCAACGGTAGTTCCTCAGCGGCTCGTCGGCTTTCACCAGGCGGGCGCGCGCGGGATTCAAATGAACGTAGTCACAGACCGTTCTCAAATATCCGTTTCCGTTGCCCTCCACGATCAAGGCCTTGTAGCGACCACTGAACAAATGGCCGGTCAGGCGATGACGCCGATTGAAACGCAGCGTGTAGGTCCCCAGCAGCCACTTCATGCCCGCCACCAGATTGGCCCGGGGCGTCTCCGTCACGAGATGAAAATGATTTGGCATCAGACAAAACGCGTGAATATCCCAGGCGGTCTTGCCGCAGGCCTCCGCCAGCGTGTCCAGAAACACCTGCCGATCCGCCTCGTCCCGGTAAATGATCTCCTTGCGATTGCCCCGGTTCATCACATGATAAATGGCCCCGGGATACTCCACCCTCAGCTTGCGCGCCATGCGCGGAACTATTCCGAAACCGGCAAAAACTGTCAATTGTGGGGACTGACCCCTTTGCTGAAAAGACACGCGCGGGTTTTGTTGCTAGACTGGAGGCGTTCATGAAACGCACGCACGGAAATCAACCACGGAAAAAGCGCCGGCAGCTGAAATCAATCGTGGCCCTCTTCGCGGCGGGCATTCTCGTCATCGTCGCCCTCCCCCTCTGGCTGCCCTGGATTCTCCCCACCCTCCTCAACGCCTTCCAAGCCGGGTATTCCGACTATGAACGCGTCGGTTACTCGCGCCTCGCCCTCCACGACTTCCATTTCGAACGCCGCAAGATCCGCATAGAGGCCGGGAGGGTGGAACTGTGGACCCCGCCGGCGTGGTTTTGGAAACGCCATGCCGACGCCGGTGATCCGCCCTCCGCGCAACCGTTCGTCAGCGCCCGCGACTGGAAATTCGAAGTGCTCGAGAAGGATCTGCCGCCGCGCCCGCCTCCCCGGCCGTATGACTCCACCGTCGAAGTCCTCGACAAAGTCGAGGCGCTCCTGCCGGTCATCCGGGATTGGCTGCCATCCGCCCAACTCACCAACGGTCAGTTCGTGGTGCTCTCCGAGGTGATTGAAGTCCCTTCAGTGGAGATGGATCGCGGCAATGTCCGCATCGCGCTGGCGCATGAGCGGCTCAATCAGGAGGCGCGGGTGGTGGCCGACCTGTCCGGCGAAGCCCCGCATCAAATCGAGGTGTCCTTCCCCGGGCTGGAACTGGTATCGAGCCATCGATTGACAACGTCGAACCAGGACTGGTTGCTGGAAAGCGTGATCACGTGGCGCACGAACCAAATTCACGCCACAAACCGGTTCTCCGGCGAAGGCTGGCTTCCCGCCTCCGCCTCGCTCATCGCGACCGGGTTTCGTCTGCCAGCCGAACTCGCGAGAACGGACGCCTATTACCAGGATCCGCATGCCGATCTCGACGTCCAATGGCAGTCCGGAACCATCGAGGCACGGTTGAACGCCAGCGCCGAACCCCTCCCGAACGACCTCGCGTTGCCTCCCCTGAGCGCGGATGTGCGCGTCAGCGGCAACACCAACGCCCTCCACCTGGAGTCAATCGTCATCCGCTTACCCTGGATGGACGCCGAGCTCTCCCAGCCGCTGACCCTGCTGCGTTCGGCGCCCTGGATCGAGGGTGAGGCCCGACTGGACGTATCCGCACGATTGAACGAGCTGTCGTTGGAGTCGATCTCGGGCGAGGTGACCGGCTTCATTGAAATTGAACCGGGCCAGGAATCAAATTTCCCCAGCGTCACGGCCATGCTGACGGGAACCGACATTCAGTCACCAGCCGGTCTTGTGGAAGAACTGCGACTTTCCGGCCGGCTGATCTGGCCGCGACTGGAACTGGATCCCTCCATGGCAAGGCTGGCCGGCTCTGTCGAGCTCCGTGCCGGCGGGACCTACGACTTCTCCACCGAGGAAATCGACGGGGTGGAATGGTCGATTGCCGGTGTGCCCCCGAGGGAGTTCCTTCCCGCAGATCTTGAGATTGGAGAGATCAAAGCCTCCGGAACACTTGCCGGAAACCTGCGCCGGCCGGCCCACACGGGTGAGATCGAGGTCGCACAAGTGGAATCGCCCCACACGCCTCCGGCCGATCTGCGCCTAGTCTGGGAGGGTGAAGGCCGACAACTCCGGGATCTCTCGGTCAAGGCCGGCGCCGGGGAATCCTCGATCGATCTCTCCGGAGAACTCCGCATCGAGACATCCCCCGGCCTGCGAGCCGACCTGCGGCTCGACCGGCTCATCGTCGAATTGCCGGACCAGGTCCGTTACACGCTCAGGAACCGTCTTTCGGCGGTCTGGCGGCTGGAACCCGCCGAAGCGGATGACGAGGGTCCGGGACCCTGGGAATTGAGCGTGGACGAGTTCGTCCTGGAAGGCAGTGAACGACGGTTTTCGGCGCGCGCGCAGCTAAGCTGGCCGGAGCGCGGCAATGTCAATCTCACCTGGCAGGGCGCCCGCCTGGCCGACTTCCGCGATTTCATCGCTTCACCATTCGGCGAGTCGCGACTGGACGAGTTCGGATTGCAGGCGGCCTGGAACAATGGCCCCGCCGATCTGGACCTGAAAGCCAGGGTCACCCTGGTTGCCGGCGACGGACGTCCGATAAGCATCAATGCCCAGATGATCGGTGACGTTTCGGGAATCCACTTTCAGCCGCTGGTCATTGCGGGTCCGGTGGGTGAAATCGCGTCGCTGCGCGGCAGTCTGCCGGTGCGGATTCTGCCCGGACAGCCGCGCGATCCCGTTCAACTGTTGGAAACGGGCGCGATGGATCTGATTCTGGCAACCCGGGCGAACCCGGCCTTCTGGGGTCGTGTGGCGGAAATAACCGGCGTGAAACTCGAGAATCCCGAGGCTGAAATCGTTCTGCGGGGCCGGCCCGATCGTCCCGAGGGAACCATTCGATTCGATGCCTTGTCCGTGCAATGGAAACCTCCGCGGGCGCAGGTGGAACCCCCTCCCCTGGACAACGTCCATCTGCTCGCCGTCATCACACCGGACGAATTGAGGGTGGACGAATTCTCCCTGTCGGTCCAACAGCAGCCGGTGGCGGCCTCGGGGCGGTTACCGCTGTCCCCGGATTCGTGGGTGCGCATTCGAAACCGCGAGATGCCGGACTGGCAGGAAGCCGGCGCGGAATTGAATGTGGACTCGGCGGAGATCGCCGCGTTCACCTCCTACCTCCCCTTGTTACTCGCCCCGCAGGGAAGTATTGACCTCAACCTCCGGCTGGAAGCAGGAAGTTTGGACGGACGTCTCGAACTTCACGACGCCGCCATGCGCCCGGTGCCGCCCGTGGGTCCCTTGCGCGCCATTGAAGCCAGGATAAGGTTCTCCGATCAGGAGGCGGTAATTGAGGGGTTCCAGGCCGAACTCGGCGGCCAGCCGGTGCGAATGGATGGAACCGTGAAGTTTGCCGGCACCGGACTGCCGGAATTCAACCTGACCCTGAACGGAACCAACATTCCACTCGCCCGCCAACCCGGCCTCGTGCTCCGCAGTGATCTGGATCTCCGCGTCGCGCGCGCCGATGGCGAACCCGCTTTGATCTCCGGCGCTCTGGGTCTTCGTCACAGCCTGTTCCTGCAGGACATCACCGCGCTGAAACCCGGCGGACTCGCCGAACCCTCGCGGCGCCCTCCCTATTTCAGTGTGGATCAGGATCCATTTTCGACCTGGCGGCTGGATTTGAAGATCACGGGACAGCAGTTTCTGCGGGTGCGCAGTCCCCTGTTCAAAGGGAGCATCTCCGCAAATCTGGAATTGCGCGGGACCCTGGAGGAACCCACGGCGCTCGGCGAGGTGCGAATCGAGGAGGGACAGATCCAGTTTCCCTTCGCCACACTCACCGTCGATCAGGGCACCATCAACCTGGGCAGCGACAATCCCTACGAACCGCAATTGTTCATCACCGCCTCCGGACGCAACTACGGTTACGAGGTCCGCATGGAAGTCGAAGGCGGCGCTTCCGAGCCGTCGGTCATTTTTTCATCGAACCCGCCCCTCAACTCCGAGGATATCGTGCTCATGCTGACGGCGGGCGAGATGCCCACGAGCGAGTTCACATTCTCCAATCAACAGAAGGCCAGCCGGCTCGCCATGTTTTTTGGACGGAATCTCCTGACCCGGCTCGGCGCCGACGAATCCACGGCGGAGCGTCTCACCATCCGTTCCGGCGAACACATCTCAGAGACCGGCAAACTCACCTATCACCTCGAGTATGAACTCACCGACCGGTGGTCGCTCGTGGGCGAATACGACCGGTTCAACGCGCTGAACGCGGGCTTGAAATGGAGGGTGTACTCCAAATGACGCCCCCCGACCGGCCCTTGCGGCCGTCCCGCTCCTCCTCTCCTTCCGCTCCGCGCCGGACGCACGCACCACGCGCGCCCGATTCGCGCAGACCCACGCGGCCAGTCGCGATGTTCACCCTCTGCGTGATGACACTCCACATGCTCATCGCGACCAGGCCCACCGAAGCCGCACCACCCCCCCGCACAGAAAATGCGAAAATCGAAATCTCCGGTTACGGGATTCTCGGAAACCGCGAGCTTCAGAAAACGCTGAACCTGCTTCAACCCGACGATGAACCTCCGTATTACTACGACGCGGGGTTCATCGAGGACGCCTCGCTGCTGCTGTTGTCGAGCCTGCGGGAGGACGGATACCTGCGTCCGGCATTGACGGTCACGCTGACCCTCTACGATGGCACCGTGCTGATTTACGTTCCGGATCGCCAACTGAACCGTCTGCTTCCCCGCCCGCTCATGGTCCGTCGCGCGCATTTCGTCATCAGCAAGGGGCTCCTCCATCATTACAGGAACATCGAGTTCACCGGACTGGAGAGCCTGACTCTCCGCGAAGCCCGGGGTTTCTTCATCGAGACCGACACGCTGGTCGCGCTCAAGTCCATGCGTGTTTACACGCCGAACCGGCTGGAACGCAGCCTGGGCAACCTGCGGGAAACCCTCGCCCGCATGGGCTTCAATGACGCCACCATCACCGTCAGCGACCTGCGGCAGAATGAGGAAACCGGCGAGGTGGATCTGCACCTCACCATGGATGAAGGACCGCGAACGCTCGTTCGCTCCGTCAGAAAGGAGATATACGAACCCGGCTCCTCCGAACCCGCCCGGATCGTCGAATCCACCCTCAACGAACCCTTCTCCACCTACTGGGAGCAGAACTTCCGGCAGGAATTGCGTGCCGAACAATACCGGCGCGGCCATCCCGATGCCAAGGCCACACTCACTCCGCTAAACCGCGACACTTCAAACACGACGCGTCACATCGACCTTCTCGCCCGCGTGGAGACGGGCCCGAGGGTCGAGGTCGGCGAAGTCCGTTTCCATGGCAACGAAAAGACGCGGGACTCGATCCTGAACCGCCGCGTGAAACTGGATCCCGGCGATCCCCTGGACCGCATCGAGGCGGAGCGATCCCGGCAGCGCATCGCGCGTCTTGGCGTCTTTCGATCCGTCGGCCTGCGTTATGATCCGGTCGAGGGGGAGACACGGGATGTGATCTACGATCTGGAGGAGGGCAGGGCCATGAACCTGAGTCTGTTGATGGGCTATGGCAGCTACGAACTGCTGCGCGGCGGATTCGAACTGGAGAATTACAACCTCTGGGGGCGCGCCCACCATTCCCGCCTCCGTGTCATCCAATCCATGAAGGCCTCCAGCGCCGATTACCTCTACACCATGCCCGAACTGCTCGGCGAAGACATCCATGTGTTCGTCAACGCGTCCGGTCTTCGCCGCCAGGAAGTGTCCTTCGTCCGCGAGGAATACGGCGGGGCCGTCGGTGCCCAGCGCTATTTCCGGCCGATCGACAGCGATGTCGGCCTGCGCTATGTGCTACAGTTTCTCAATGCGGCCGACAACGAGGCCACCCTGCCCGCGGATCAGGAACGCGTTCGCGTCGGCGCCTTCGTGCTCGACATCAAGCACGACCGGCGTGACAACCCGCTGATGCCGCGCAAGGGATTCAAGTTCTTTTCCAACACCGAATTCGCGTCCGACGCGCTGGGCGGCGAGGTCGATTACCAACGCCTGGAACTGGCGGCCTCCCAGCACTTCCCTCTGGGCGGCGGTCGTTACGTCCACTTTGGCGTCAGTTACGGCGCGGCGTTCACCCAGGGGGATTCCGACACCGAATTGCCCTTCAACAAGCGTTTCTTCCCCGGAGGAGAGAATTCCGTTCGCGGTTATCAGCAGGGCGAGGCCTCGCCGCTGGACACAGACGGAAACGTTCTCGGCGCCGAGACGTATCTTCAGGCCAACCTCGAATTCGAACAGGCGCTGACACCCTCATGGTCGGTCGTCGCCTTCGTGGATGGAGTCGGCATGGCGCGGCGGATCGGGGATTCACCGCTGGACGAGACTCTGTATTCGGCCGGTGGCGGCGTTCGCTGGAAGACCATCATCGGCCCGGCGCGGCTGGAGTATGGCCACAATCTGAATCCGCGCCGTCACGATCCCTCCGGCACGCTCCATTTTTCCATCGGCTTTCCCTTCTGATTCCGCAGTCTGAACATGATCCTTCGCGGTGATCGGCTCAGTCCGTGGCTCTCGAGGGATCAGTCGAGCGCGACAGGAATGAATTGAATCCCGCGGCGGATCATGGCCTGCTATCAGCCCTGTGGAACATCTGCTCTTAAAACGGGCTCCCGGGGATCAACGATGAGCGAATCACCCACCGGCAGGGAAGGCGGACTGAAATGGCTCAAGCCTGTCCTGGTGTTGCTGACAGTCGTGGCGTTGGTGGGGGTGGCCCACGCGCTCGATCTCCAGGAACAGCTCAAACGGACACTGTCCTGGATCAAGGGCCTCGGACCGTGGGGACCGCTGGCCTATGCCGCGCTTTACATCGTCTCCACGGTCGCCTTCGTTCCCGGTTCGTTTCTCACCGTGGGCGCCGGCGCCATCTTCGGTGTGTTGCAGGGATCCATCATCGCCTCGGTCAGCGCGACCCTCGGTGCGACCGCCGCGTTTCTCGTGGGCCGCCATTTCGCGCGCGACTGGCTCGCCAGGCGCATTGAGGGCAGCCGGAGATTC
>DATKEE010000348.1:0-10196 GCA_035544555.1 Candidatus Methylomirabilota bacterium | reverse complement strand
GCGGTCGTGGCCGCGCCCGCGCTCCGAAACGTGATGTATTGAAACAGCCACAGCGGGTCCGTCAGTTCCTTCCACGGCGTATTCGCCGTCAGGTCCCGAATGATCTCGCTGAGGTAATACAACATCGCTCAATCGTGGCTCCAGATGATGCCCCACCGCAATCCGTTTCCGGCGCGCCGCAACCGCCTTCCCATCGGCACCCGTAACAGAAACGCGGGGACTCCCAATCTCAGAGGACGTGAATCCGCCCGAGCCTCGGTGCCACCATGGCCTTTGCCGCTTCGACATCGCCTTTCTTTCTCTTTCGAGGATTTCATTCATCCCGGACCGGCCACCGGTGTTGCCTCGCGCAACAGTTCGATCAGCCGTTCCAGTCGCGCGGCACGGGAGGCCTTCAACAATACCACATCACCCTCCCGCAGGCTCGACTTCAGGTACTGCGACGCTTCCGGCACGTCCGCGAATTCGCGAACTTCGATCACTCCCGCCGCCCGCGCCGCCCCGGCCGTCATTTCGCTCATCCGGCCGATCGTCACCAGTGAATCGACCTTGCTGTCCGCCACGCGTTGTCCCACTTCCTCGTGCGCCCCGCCGGCATGCGCCCCCAACTCGGCCATGTCCCCCAGCACCGCGATTCGCCGCCCGTCGCACGGAAACGACTCCAATACCTTCAGCGCCGCCAGCACCGAGTCGGCATTCGCGTTGTAGGAGTCGTCCAACAAGGTAATGCCGTCGATCCGGCAAACCTCCAGTCTGTGCCGGGCCGGGACACACGACTTCAGGCCGGCCGCAACCTCCGATGGAGTCACGCCCAGTTCGGCCGCCACCGCCATGGCAAGGGTTGCGTTCACCGCCTGATGGCGGCCCAGCAACCTCGTAAAATACGTCCCGTCAAACACGTCATACGGCGTGCTGACCTGGAATTCCGTCCCCTCGTTTCCCCAATTCACCCCGGTGATCCTCCAATCATTCTCCGGACCAAACCCCACGTGGACCATCCTGCCTCGCGCCCTCGCCACCAAAGCCCTGGTCCACGGCGTATCTCCGTTGACAAAACAGGTCCCTCCTTCCGCCAATCCCTCCACCACCCATCCTTCCTCGGCAACCACTCCCTGCATGTCGCCGAAATGTTCCAAATGCTCCCGGCCAAGACTCGTCACCACACCCAGGCCCGCTGCGACCATTCGCATCAGCGGAGCCAGTTCGCCCGGATGGTTGGTCCCAACCTCCAACACCGCCGCCTCGTGTTTCTTTTCCAGACGCAACAGGGTCAAAGGCACGCCAATGTCGTTATTGTAACTGGCCTCGTTCCAGAGAGCGTGGAACCGCGTGCTCAATACCGCGGCGAGCAACTCCTTCGTCGTCGTCTTGCCATTGGATCCTCCCACCGCGATGACGGGCAGCGTAAAGTCAGTTCTATAGGCGGCCGCCAGTCTGCCCAGGGCCACCCGGGTGTTCTCCACCTCGATTCGGGCACATTGCAAGCCGTCGCCCGGCACTTTGTTGCGTTCCACCACAACCGCCGCCACGCCCTCCCGATCCACCGCTTCCAGAAATTCATGGGCATCGAACCGGTCCCCCGCCAGGGCAACGAACAGATCGCCGGGCCGAACGTGGCGCGAGTCGGTACACACCCGGTTGACGCCGCGATCCGGCTCTCCGGACAGCAGCTCTCCTCCGCATGCCTCGGCAATGTATTGTAACGAACGTGAATCCATGATAGAGCGGCACTCCATCCGACGGCCCTCTCAGCCGGTAGCCGTTTTTCCAAGGTAACCCAGCGATTCCAGTGTCTCCCGGGCGTAGCTCCGGTCGTCAAACGGCACGATTGTATCCTCGAATTCCTGATACGTTTCATGCCCCTTGCCGGCGATGAGCACGATATCGCCCGGCCGCGCCTGCCGGATGATCTCATCAATGGCCCGCCGACGATCCAGTTCCACCCGGTAATTGTCATCCCGGACCGCGCAGTATCCGGACTCGACGTGCGCGGCAATGTCCGCCGGGGATTCGCGGCGCGGATTGTCGCTGGTGATCAGCGTGAAATCCGCGAGTTGAGCCGCCGCCCGGCCCATTTTGAATCGCTTCCCAAGATCGCGATTGCCCCCGCACCCGAACGTCAGCAGCAGCCGGCCCGAGGTGATCTCCCGCAAGGTCCTGAGCACATTGCGCAAGGCATCGTCCGTATGGGCGTAATCGACATAGACTCCAAAGGGCTGCCCGCTCGACACGCCTTCAAGCCGGCCGGGAACAGGTTGCAGATGAGCGACAGCCTGTTGAATCCTCGCGGGCTCCACCCCCAGGGCCATGGCCGTTCCCGCGGCGGCCAGCACGTTGTAAACATTGTGCCGCCCAATCAACGGAATCTGCCACGTCAACCGCTTCTGATCGATCTCGGCCACCAGGCGGCTTCCCTCCCTGCTCAACTGGATCTTCGAGGCCCCGATCCGCGCCGGCTGGCGCACCCCGTAGGTGATCCTCGCATCCTGAATGGATTCCCGGCTCAGGCGGACACCGAATGGATCATCGAGATTGATCACCGCCGTCAGGGGCTTGTCGCTCTCCCCTGATTTCACGAACAGCTTCCGCTTTGCCTGGTAGTAGCTTTCCATCGTGCCGTGATAATCGAGGTGATCCTGCGTCAGGTTGGTGAAGGCCACCACGTCAAACCGCACCTCCTGCACCCGCTTCTGTTCGAGTGCGTGCGAACTGACCTCCATGACACAGGCGCCGCATCCCGCCCTCACCATCTGCGCCAGCATGTCCTGAATGTCGAGCGCCTCCGGAGTGGTCCGCTGGGCCGGAATGATTCGCTCCCCGATTTCATAACGCACCGTTCCCAGCAATCCCGTCCGGATGCCGGCTTCTTCCAGGATCTGCTTCACCATGAAGGCGACGGTGGTCTTGCCGTTGGTTCCGGTGACGCCGATCACCTTGAGCTGCTGGCTCGGATGCTCGTAAAAGGTGGCGGCCGTGCGGGCCAGGGCCTCGCGGGAATCCGGCACCCGGATGCGCGTGACACGCGGGGCGACGATGCCGTTCTGTTCGCAAATCACCGCGCTGGCGCCCCGTTCAACCGCCGTGCCTATGTATTCGTGCCCGTCCACGTTCTGACCCGGAATCGCAACAAACACCATCCCCGGCGTCACTCGGCGGGAGTCATACGCCAGACCGGCGATCTCCCGATCCACCGATCCTTCGACGCTGACCGAGGCCAGTTCCCGGATGAGTTCCTTCAATTGCATGCAATCCGTCATCAAACTGGGTCCGTTTTTCCCATCGTCAATTCACGCCCCGCACCACGAGCGTCGAGGGCGGCCGTGGAGCCGGCGGCGAGTCCGGCGGGATGTTCAGATAATTGGCCAGACGTTGCGCAATGTTCTTGAAGGCCGGCACCGCCACGACGCTGCCGTAATACATCGGCTTGGGCTCGTCCACCACGACGTAGATGCAGACCTCGGGCTTGTCCGCCGGAAAGAATCCGATGAACGAGGCCACATACTTTCCCGGCGCGTACCGGCCGGCCTCGGGCTTCTGGGCGGTCCCCGTCTTTCCCGCGACGCGATAGTGCTCCAATTGCGCCATGCGGGCGGTGCCGTTGCTCGACACCACCATCTTCAGACTCTCAACCATATCGGCCGCCACTTCCTCGCTGATCACCCGCCTGATCCGCGTCGGCTCGTTGCGCGCCACCACCACCCCCGACGCGTCCTCCAGCCGATCAACCAGGATGGGTCGCATCAGATTCCCTCCATTGGCGATCGCGCTGTAGGCCATCACCATCTGGATCGGCGTCACCGCCACCGCCTGTCCCATCGGAATCCTTGTAATCATCAGTCCGTCCCAGCGCGCGGGGGGATACACCGTGCCGGTCACCTCGTTTGGCAGCGGCAGACCCGTCGTCCGCCCATAACCAAACCGCTGCATATACTCGTATAATCCTTCCCCTCCCAATCGCAGGGCAATCTTCGCCGTGCCGATGTTTGACGACTTCGCGATCACCTCCTGCACCGTCAACAAGCCGTAAGGATGCGTGTCGCGAAGATACCGCCCGGCATACAGGAAGCGCTGCTGCTCGCAGTCGATCCGATCCTGAAGACTCAACAGCCCCTCGTTCAACGCCGCCGAAACGGCCACGATCTTGAACGTCGATCCGGGTTCGATCTGGTCGGAAATCACCCGGTTCCGGCCATTCAGCGCCACCTCCCGGCCCGGATCGTTCGGATCAAAGTTCGGCAGCGTGGCCATCGCCAGAATTTCCCCGGTCCGCGGACGCGCCACCACGGCGGACGCGCTCACCGCGTTGAACCGTGCCAGGGTTTCCGCCAATTCCGCCTCCACGATTCCCTGGACCCGCTCGTCCAGCGTGAGGATGACGTTGAGCCCCTCCTCCGGTTTCACGTTCTGGTCCCGAAACGCAACCAGTTCGTGCCGGCTGCTGTCCACCTCCGTTCGACGCCACCCGCGAATTCCCTTGAGCTTCTCGTTGAACATGAGTTCGATGCCATGCACTCCCTCCCCCTCGTAGTTCAGGAATCCCAACACATGCGCCGCCATCCGTCCGCCCGGATAATACCGGATCTGACTGTCCGCGCCCTCGGTGGTCACCGCGCGCTTCAAGTCCCCTTGGCCGTGCGTCGCGGCAAGCTGTTCCATGCGCCGCCGAATTTCCTCCCACGTTTCACGCGAGACCCGACGCCCCAGGGAGACGTATTGAACCGTTACTTGCTCCCCGCCGGAACGCGTCAGATACCTCGGCTCCAATGCGCGGGCCAGTTCCCTCGGATCCTGCTCCAGCAACGGCGCAATCGCATGCGCCACCTCCACGTGCCTGCCGCCCAGCAAACTCGGGTCGGCATACACCGCCTTCGCCGGCAGACTCCTGGCGAGGGGAATCCCGTTGCGATCCCGGATTTCCCCGCGCCGCGGCTCAAACGCGACTTCCCGATGCGTCTGCTGACGCGCGCGCGCCGCCAATTCCTCGTGACGCACCACCTGCAATTCCACCAGTCGCATGCCCACAACGCTAAAGGCCGTCCCCAGAAGGGCGGCCATCCCCAGCAGTCTGCGAATCTGAAGTGTCTTCGCCATACAGGTTGTTCAAACCGACCTGCCGCCCCCGCCGCCCGGTTCCTCCACCTGGCGGTCGGGAGCGGCGGTCAGAAATTCGTTCCCGTGTTCATTCCGCGTATTTCATGCGCAAATTGTGTCCGGCCAGTTGACGGCCTGTCGGCTGCGCGTTGGTATCCGGTTCCTGCAACTCGATGCGGATTCGTTGCTCGGGACCAGGTGCCTGCAGACCAAGCCCCAGTTGCCGCGCCTTGCGCTCGATCATCTCGGTGGTCAGCATCAGATCCAACCGCTGCCGGCGCTTCTCGTTCTCATATCTCAATTCGCTCAACCGGTTCTCCCGGTCCTTGATGCGCGCCCCCAACTCATGCACCTGATCCTTCTGCCAGACATACCCGATGCCCGCGCCCCCGATGAGCAGGCACAGCGCGGTGGCCTTCAACGCCATTGCCAGTCCCAGGGTTGGAACCCGTTTTTTTCGGTTTCGTGCCATGTCAAAGTTTCTCAAACACCCGCAATTGCGCGCTGCGCGCCCTCGGATTCAACGCCTGTTCCGCCGGACCCGGCTTGATCGCCTTCCGCCACACCCGCCGCAGCCGGGGTTCGACAGGCACCCTCAACTCCGGAACATCCACTTCCCCGCTCACCGTGTAATCCCGCTCCATCCGACGTCCGAATTCCTTCACCAGACGGTCTTCCAACGAATGAAACGTGATCACTGCCAGCCGCCCGCCGCGCTTCAATGTCCGCCAGACCGCCGCCAGACCCCGTTCCAACGAACCCGCTTCGTCATTCACCACCATCCGCAACGCCTGAAACACACCCGTCGCCGGATGCGTCCGGCCGCCGCCCCGCGGCGCCACCCGCTCCACCAACGCCGCCAGTTGACGGGTCGTTTGCAAACGCACCCGCTCCCGCTCCCGCCCAATCGCCCGCGCGATACGACGCGCCGCGCGCTCCCCGCCCAGATCCCAAAACCACCGCGCCAACTCGTCCACGTCCCGGTCGTTCACCAGTTCCAACGCCGTGGTTCCCCGCGTCGGATCCATCCGCATGTCGAGCGGACCATCCCGCTGAAAACTGAATCCGCGTTCCGGACGGTCCAGTTGGGGCGAACTGACGCCCAGATCCAGCAACACCCCGTCACAACTCTCCGGCTCCACCCATTCCGCCAGTCCCTCGAACGACCCCTGGCGGATTTCAAATCGTCCCGCGAACCGCGCCAGCCGCGTCCGCGCCGCTTCAACCGCGTCGCCATCGCGATCGCACCCGAACAGCAACCCACTCGGTGAGCTCGATTCCAACATGGCCTCCGCGTGTCCACCCCCACCGATCGTGCCGTCGGCCACGCGCCCGCCCGCGCGCGGTCGCAGCGCCTCCAGGACCTCCGCCACCATCACCGGCGTGTGCTCGTAGTTTGATGCCACGCATGATCCCTCTCAGATTCGAAGGTGATCGCCTTCCACAAAACGCGCCGTAATCCGGCTCCACGCCGGACCAATGACGCCTCCCGCACGACGCTCCCCGTTCGCGCCCGAAACCGCCGGACGCGCCTTCCGGTCCACCGCGTCCGATGACCATCCCCCGGCCGGCACGACTTCAAGGTCCGCCTCGTTCAGATCGTTCCGAACCACCTTCACCCCCTCCAATGTGAATTCGGTCTGGCCTCTCGATTCCAGGGGCCGCACCTGGTTCCTCGGCGCAAACGGGTTTCGGATGCCCAATCGCCCCAGAAGCTTCCGCCACCAGGAACGTCCCGGGACCGGCTTCCGCTTGCGACTGCTCGGCTTCGAAGCACGCTCGAACAATTCCCCATGTGAAACCTTTGCCGGTTCCGGCGCCTTTTCCGGCACCGGCCCTGGTGGACTCCCCCCTGCCGGAATCGTCGCCCCCCGGTTCGCCGCAACCCTGTACGAACGGTCAAACAAGGAACCGGTGTCGGATTCCCTCACGGGCTTCACCCCCACTAAAACCGGCGCCGTCACCAGCGACGACTGCACCCGCATCGCCCGTGCGGCGGCGGGAGTCAAACGGAGCGGACGCTTCGCCGGGGCGAACTTCGGCAGCAGATTCTCCCCCGTCATCCTGTAGCGCGTGGGTTCGTTTTTCTCGGAGTCAAAGCTCCGGCTGACCGCCAGCAGTTGCATCAGGCTCATAGGCTCTAGATCAATTTGAACGCTTCCGGCAACATCACCTGATCCACGGCACTCGCCGCCTCGTACCGCTCCGGATTCCAGATCTCAAAACGGTCCACCAACCCCACCAGCACGGCCTCTTTCCCAATCCCCACCGCCTTCGTCATCCATTCGGGCAGACAGACCCGCCCCGCCTTGTCCACCCCCAGGCTCGCCGACTTGCTCCCCAGGAGCCTCCTCAGCGCGCTCGCCTTGGGATCCGAATGCGACATCCCTCTCAGCTTCTCCGCCAGGACCCGCATCTCCGCGGGCGGCAGCCCCATCAGGCAGGCCTCCGCCAGATTCCCGTTGGGCCACAAAAAAAACGTAAATTCCGAATCCGGACTCGCCGGCCGCCACCGAGCCGGAATCTGCACCCGCCTCTTCTCATCCACACCATGCCGAAAGACCGAGGTATAAAAGGTCGGTTCATTGGTGTCGGTCGGCATGTTTGGCTGGGCCTGTGCGGGATGATCCCACACATTGATTGAAATCTGGCCCACTCTTATCCACTTTCCCCCACTTCGTCAACATCGAATTGCACGCTATTTGTTTCCTCGTTTTAACCGTTTCCCCTCTCTTTCCGGCCCGCCCCACTCCGCCCCACCCCCATTTCAACCCCGATTCCACGCCCTCAGCCTCCCCCCAACCCATCCATCACCTTGAGATTGGCTTGAAGTCGCGAACACCTTACACCAATCCCCGTGCGGACACTCGATTTTGATTACCCACTCCCCGGTCCCCTTATCGCCCAGCAACCCGCCACCCAACGCGATGCGTCCCGCCTCCTGATTGTCGAGCGTCCCAAGGGACTTCTGCTTCACCGGCAGTTCACTGACTTCCCCGGTTTTCTGCAACCCAACGATGTCCTCGTCCTGAACGACTCCAAGGTCATCCCTGCCCGCCTCCAGGCTCTGAACACACGCACCCGAGGCCGGTTCGAAGTCCTGCTCGTCGAACAATCCATGACCAATCTCTGGTGGACCATGATGCGTCCCGGCAGACGCGCCCGCCTCGGATCCTCTCTCCATATCCTGGATCATCAATCGCAACCCACCGGCATCGAGGCCATCGTCGAGCAAATCAATGCCCACGGCCACAGACTCCTCAGGTTCCAGGGCACGCCGGATCTCCTGTCATCACTCGACCGGTTCGGCGACATCCCGCTCCCGCCTTACATCCAAAGACCGGGATCGAAGGCGACTCCTTCGGACGTTGAACGTTACCAGACCGTATATGCCCGCCCTGCCGGCTCGGTGGCCGCGCCCACCGCGGGCCTGCATTTTACAGGAGCGCTCCTTGATTCCATCCGTGCCCAAGGCGTTCACGTCTGCCACGTCACCCTCCACGTGGGCTTGGGAACCTTCGCTCCCGTCAAAGCCGACGATCCCTCCGGGCACCAGATGCATGAGGAACAGTTCGATCTCCCTCCGGCAACCTCGGAAACCATCGCCCGGGCCAGACGCCAGGGGGGACGAATCATCGCCGTCGGCACCACCACCGTGCGGGTCATCGAAACCATCGCCTCCCAAAACGGCGGCAACCTTCCCGCATCCACGGGCCGTACGCGGATTTTCATTCACCCGCCCTTCCACTTTCAGGCTGTGGACGCGCTCCTGACCAACTTCCACCTGCCCAAATCCACACTCCTCATGCTGGTCAGCGCGTTCGCCTCGCCCGGAAACTCTCACGGTCGCGACCTGATCTTAAATGCGTATCGGGAGGCAATCCGCCATCGCTACCGCTTCTTCAGCTATGGTGACGCCATGTTGATCCTATGAAAACTCAGGTCCCGGCATCCAATCCTCCCCCCAATGGCCGCCCCTTTATTCAGGTCAACGCCGCCATGTCCGCCGATGGCAAAATCGCCACCGCCAATCGCCTCCTCTCCTCTTTCGGCAGCCGCGCGGATCGCCGGCACCTGCTTGAACTCCGCGCCGGGGCTGACGCCGTGATGTGTGGCGCCGCCACCATCAATGACCATCCCGTCACCTTGGGCCCCGGCCCCACGCATTTTCGCAACCTCCGCCGCCGGCGCGGTCTCTCCGAATACAATCTCCGGATCATCGTCAGCGGCACGGGATCCGTGAACCCGGACGCCAGGGTGTTTCACCACCATTTTTCGCCCATTCTGATCCTCACCACAAACCGCATTCCCCGCGCGCGCTTGCGCCGCCTGCTGCAGGTGGCGGACCTGGTGCGAATTTGTGGAACGGAGGAAATCAACTTCCCGGAAACCCTCCGCTGGCTGCGAAACGAATGGAGCATCTCCAGATTGGTCTGCGAGGGTGGCGGCATCCTCAACGACGCGCTGTTCCGCTGCGGTGCCGTGGATGAACTCCACCTCACTCTCTGTCCTTTTATCTTCGGGGGAAGTCTGGCGCCCACACTTTCGGACGGAATCGGCATCCCTCACCTCCCGAATGCCCGCCATCTGATCCTCCGCGGCCGGAGGCGTGTTGGAGCCGAACTGTTCCTTCGCTACCAGGTGATGTCCGCCTCCAATCAATGACTTCCTGAGGGTGCCCCGCACCGCACGCCGACCCGGGGACGCGCACCGGCCACGGATCACGGGGACCCTCGCCGCGCCCCCTCCCCCTCGTCACAATCCTCGTCTCACGGCATGGGCCGGCGGAAAACACTCTGCTGTCCCCTGGTCTTCAATCCCGTGTTGTCCCCTGTGGAAAGTCCGCCACTCAAATGCTGCGAGATGATGCCCGGATGGGTGAAACCAGCCGGAACATTGGCCGACCAGATCTTCCGCCAGGATGGACGCCGCCGCCCGTTGCCGGTGGCAAGTTGTTTCGATTTGTCGTTGGGGATGGGGATCTTCCTGGAATGCTTCTTCATTTCTGGCGTCTGGCGCGGGATGCCCGGTCATTCCACACAATTCAATTCAAAAACGCCACATCAAATTCACACGTTTTTTTCTTCAATCGCTCAGCAGACCCC
>DATKEE010000347.1:0-6471 GCA_035544555.1 Candidatus Methylomirabilota bacterium | reverse complement strand
GCCGGTCCGAAGAAGAAGGATGGCACCCCTCCGGCCTGGCAGGACGTGTTCGGCGACACCATGGTGCGACTCTGTCAGAAAGACACGTCGGTGGTCGGCATCACCGCGGCCATGCCGAGCGGGACCGGCCTCAAGGCGTTGGAAAAGGCGATGCCCGGGCGTTACTACGACGTCGGGATTGCCGAGGAACACGCGGTCCTGTTCGCCGCGGGCATGGCGACGATGGGGTACCGGCCCGTTTGCGCGATTTACTCGACCTTCCTGCAACGGGCCTACGACTGCATCATTCATGATGTCGCCCTCCAGGATCTGCCGGTGATTTTCTGCATGGACCGCGCCGGCCTGTCGCCCCAGGACGGTCCGACGCACCACGGGATGTTCGACATCTCCTATCTGCGCTGCGTGCCGAACGTGATCGTCATGCAGCCCAAGGACGAGGATGAGCTGGTGGACATGATGTTCACCGCCACGCACCAGAAGCACGCGGTGTTCATCCGGTATCCGCGCGGCGCGGCCGAGGGCGTGCCGATCAAGGACCAGCCGGTGTTGATGGAGATCGGGAAGGCGGAGATTGTCCGGAGTTTTGAGAACACCCGGGGCGCGAAGGTCGCGTTGTTCGGCCTGGGCAACCTGCTCCCGTTCGCGCGGCAGGCCGCCGACCAGCTCAAGGCGGATGGATTCGATGTGGCGGTGGTCAACCCGCGTTTTGTGAAGCCGCTGGACACCGGTGTGACGTCGTTCCTCGCGCGGGCCGCCGACCTGGTGGTGACGCTGGAGGACCACGTCATCACGGGCGGTTATGGGACGGCGGTGATGGAGCATCTGGGCGAGGCGGGAATTGCGACGCCGGTGCTTCGAATCGGATGGCCGGATCAATTCATCGAACACGCATCGAGTGTGGACGAACTGCGCGGCAAATACGGACTCACCGTGGAAACCACCGTGACCCGGATCAAGGAACGCCTCCAACATTCCGCGGGCGCCTCGAAGCGGCTGAGTGCCGCGGTGTAGGCGTTGTGAGATACCCGGGGAGGGCGGACAGGTCCTCCCCATTCGATTTTTTGAACCTTCAACCCTTGTCATCGAATCATGGCCTATAAAGACGTCAAACCGCCCGAAGGCGGAAAGCTCGGCATCAGCCAGGGCAAACTCAGCGTGCCCGACCGCCCCATCCTTCCGTTCATCCGCGGCGATGGCACCGGACCTGACATCTGGGCGGCCAGCCAGCGGGTGTTCGACGCCGCGGTGGAAAAGGCCTATGGCGGCAAACGCAAGGTCGCCTGGTTCGAGGTCTTCGCCGGTCAGACGGCCAAGGACAAGTTCGACACCTGGCTGCCCGACGACACCGTCGAGGCGTTTCGCGAGTTTCTGGTCGGCATCAAGGGACCGCTCACCACGCCCGTCGGCGGGGGCATCCGTTCGCTGAACGTCGCCCTGCGACAATTGCTCGACCTGTATGTCTGCCTGCGCCCGATTCAATACTTCACCGGCGTGCCTTCACCCGTAAAGCATCCTGAGAAGGTGGGCATGGTGATTTTCCGGGAGAACACGGAGGACATCTACGCCGGCATCGAATTTCCCGGTGGGTCGCCCGAATCCCAAAAGGTGATGGATTTTCTGGCACGGGAATTCCCCAAGGAATTCAGCAAGATCCGATTTGGCACGAAGGAGAGGGTGGCGGAGTACATGAAACTTGCCGCCCCCGGCCATGACACCGGCAACATGCCCGTCACCGTGGGCATCGGCATCAAGCCGGTGTCGCAAGTGGGGACGATCCGACTGGTGAAGGCCGCCATCGAATATGCCCTCCAGAACCGTCGCAAGAGCGTGACGCTGGTGCACAAGGGCAACATCATGAAGTTCACCGAAGGCGCCTTCCGCGACTGGGGTTATGCCGCAGCCGAACGCATTTACGGCGACAAGGTGTACACCTGGGCGCAGTGGGAACGGACCAAGGCGGAAAAAGGGGAACCCGCGGCGAACGACGAACAAAAGGCCGCCCTCAAGCGCGGCGCCGTCCTCATCAACGATGCCATCGCCGACATCACCCTCCAGCAGGTGTTGACGCGTCCCGAGGATTTTGACGTCATCGCCACGCTCAACCTGAATGGCGATTATCTCTCCGACGCGCTGGCGGCGCAGGTGGGCGGGATCGGGATTGCTCCCGGTGGGAACATCAACTACGTGACGGGACACGCGATCTTCGAGGCGACCCATGGCACCGCCCCCAAGTATGCCAACCAGGACAAGGTGAACCCGGGGAGCGTTGTGCTGAGCGGCGAAATGATGTTCCGCCATCTGGGGTGGGTGGAGGCGGCGGACCTGATATTGAAGGGGCTCAATGGAGCGATTGCCTCACGCCGCGTGACCTACGACTTCGCGCGGGCGATGGAGAACGCCACCGAGATCAAGTGCTCGGAATTCGGCGCGAATATCATCGAGCACATGTAAGAGCCATTTCCGGGAACACAGGACCCCTTCGATTTTTAAAACAGGCTCTAAGCCGGAACCATGCAGTAGAGATTGATTTTTCACGTTGAATCAGCCGGTGAACACGGGTCGGTTTTCTACTGCATTGCAGTTGGGTATCGGGCTCAAAATCTTCTCCCACAACCGCCGCCACCAGCCTCGTTCGCGCTCGGGCACCGCCAGTTTGACCGTCGTCTTGCCGCCGGGATGACTCAATACCCCCGCCGTCACAAACAGCCAGAACCGCAGGCTCGTGATCGTCACTTTTCGCTGCCAGCCCAGATGCCGTTGGAACAACACCGTCAGGTTGTATGTCAGCGTCGCCAGACTCAACGCCGCCTCGCTCGCCCAGAATTGTTCCAGACACAGCGTCGGCAGCGCGAACCCCTCGCGGAGTTCCTTGATCACGTTCTCGCAGTCCGCCCGTCCGTTGTAGTAGCGCCAGACCGCCAGCGGTGGGTGCGTGGCTTGAGGCAGGCTCGTGACCAGCGCTTGAAATCGATACCCCGGCACATCCAGCAGACGCTTGCCGCCCCGGCTCTCCTGCTCGCTCACCCGACGCCGGATCAACACCAGGCGCCGGGGGTCCGGCCAGCTCATCGCCTGATAGTCCATCTGGGCCACTTCCGTGCCCGGCACCTCCGTCTCCGTCCAAGTCAGTCCCCCCTTGAGCAGCTTTTGAATCGGCTGGCTCAGTTGCGCCACCACCACGTAGGGCAGCTTCCGTTGTTCCCACAAGGCCAGCAGCTCCGGCAGACAGAAGCCCGAGTCGGCCCGCACCCCTTTCAATCGCACGTGCCGGGGCAGGTTTTCCCACAGATCCAGAAAGAACGCACTGACGTTGCTGCCACAGGTCGCGTTGCCGGGCCGCAGCCACAGCTGCGCCACCAACCGCACCTCGGCGATCACCGCCAGGAGCGGATGCAGGCACGGTTTGATCCCCTGCTTGGTGTAACCGCCCTTCACCCCTTCCTGATGGCCGTCCTTGTGCAGCAGCCGGGTGGAATCCAGGTCCAGGGTGTAACCCTCTTTGGCGCTGGGCAGCCGCTCCAAGCCCCAGCGCCAGAGCGGACGAAAGCAACGCAGGTTGCCGCCCGCCGAGGTGAACCCCTGGAAGAAGCGCGTCAGCGCCGACTGGCTGGCGATGCGGGTGATGCCGAGCAACTCGGGCGCGAGCGGATCCCGCCGCAGATAGGCGACGTGCGTGAGCTTGCGCGCCTCACACAACAACCCGTGCATGAAGGCCAGCGCCTTCTCCACGGGCAGCAGCTTGTTGTTGGAGATCGGCCGCCGGTGGGGCAGTGCGGCGGCCAGTTGCCGGCACCAGTCCAGCGGACGCAACCAGCCCCAGAACGTGGCGCTGCCCGCGTGGGGAGAAAGTTGCTGTCCGGTGAACTCGATGGCGATTGCTTTGCCGTTGGATTTGAACTCCAATGGTCCGGCCACCGTTTGGTGAACCGGGCGTGTGCCCGAGGATTGCGTTGTTTTCATCTACCACCAATCAGTTCCCAATCGGTGGCACTTTTTCAACTGCATCGTTCCGGCTTAGTCCGTTCGCGAGTACAGCGACGGGAAAAGAGGGAAAGGGCCCGAGGGCACTGGTGTTGAATTAGGGACGACGGAAGAGCAACCGGGCGCTCATACTCTTACTCATAATCCCTAAAACATCATGGCCCTGGAGCAGGGGAGCACGAGCAAGAGTATGAGTATGAGCAAGAGCCGGCGATGTGCTTAATTCAATGGCAGTGGGGCCCGAGGGTGAGGGATGCTCCATTTTCAATTTGCGATTTGGCCCTCCCTCTCCCGACGCGACGACTCCCTCCGCAGGCACAGCAGCGGGAGATGGACCGACCTGTCCGCCGGCTTGTCCGTCGAAGCCATGGCGAAGGTGGAGGGTGAGGGCCATATCCCATTTCCTCAGTCCACCCATTCCGGCAGCTCCACCATCCTCCCTCTCCCGGCATCGCTGCACCCTTCCACGAACAATGCCGGGAGAGGGACTGAGGGTGAGGGAAAGTCCGATGGTATTGGAGGAGCCATTCGTCAAACGGAGCGCCGTCCACAGAACCGGCGCGTGGGTATCGGGATCGTTTCCCTCCCCGGCTTGACGGCACCACGAACACCATCCGCACGAAATCGAAATCGATTCCCTGTTCTCCCCTGCCGGCCGCCACCCCGCAACTCAGAATTCATAACTCAGAATTCAGAATTCATAACTCCCATCACTCGTCACTGATCCAACGGACTCTTCATCCCGATCCCCGGCCGATTCATCACGTGCGTGTAAATCTGCGTCGTCTCCACACTCTGATGCCCCAACAACTCCTGAACCGTCCGGATGTCCGCGCCCGACTCCAGCAGATGCGTCGCGAAACTGTGCCGCAACACATGCGGCGTCACCCGCTTGTCTATCCCCGCCCGCCGCGCCGCCGCCTTGATTTGAACCTGAAAACCGCGATCCGACACGTGATGCCGCCGCATCAACCCGCTTCGTGGATCCCGACTGAGGCCTGTCTCCGGCCACACCCAGAACCAATTCCACTCCTCCCCGGCCTTCGGATACTTCCGCGCCAACCCCTCCGGCAGCCACACTCCGGCCACACCGTTTGCCCGGTCCGCCTCATGCCACCTGCGAATGCGTCCCAAATGTTCCTTGAGCGGCTCCACAACCACATGGGCCAATGGCACCAGTCGATCCTTGTTTCCTTTGCCTTGACGCACCGTGACAATCTCCTGACCCAGGTCCACATCCTTGACCCGCAGCCGCAACAGTTCCATCAGCCGTAACCCGCCCCCATACATCACCCTCGCCATCAGCGCTCCTGGACCTTCCAGACTCTCCAGCAATCCGCCCATCTCCTGCCGCGACAACCATACCGGCACATGCGAACCCGACCGGGCCCGCTGATAATCGGAAAAATCCCCCAGGTCCTTTTCCCACACCTCCCGATACAAGAAGACCAGCGCGTTGAGCGCCTGGCGCTGGCTGCTCGCGCTGAGCCGTTCCCTCAAGGCCAGCGCGTCAAGAAATCCTTTGATGGCCTGGCCGTCCTGCTCCTTCAAATCCGCGCTCCCCAGGTAGCGGGCAAACCGCTCGATCCAAACCTGATAACTCTGTTCCGTGCGGTATGAATAATTGCGCCGTCTGACCACTGTCAAAAAGTCAGCCTTCCACTCCGGCAGTTCCTCTCCGCGTGCCTTCACAGGCCGAGCCTGCTCCGGTGTTTGCGCCTGCCCAAACGCCGCGCTCTCGCAATCCTGTCCTCCTGACTGCGCGGCCCTGAAAAACCACCGCACCGCCTCCTTCCATTGCTCGATCTGCCAGGGTTGTGCCTTCTTCTCCCGGGCGGCCCAGTCGACAAAATCACGCGCCGCCTGCACCGTCACCCCGCTCCTGCCGCGCCGGCAAAAACTCAGGAACCAGCGCAACGTAATCTCCATGGAGCGCTTCCGGGCCTCGGGCAGCCCGGTTGCCTCCAGAACCTCCTTCCATTCGGGGAATCGTATCTCCTTCATTTCGCTTTTGCCGGTTCAATAAACGCCGGATAAACCGCAAATCTTTGCGCTTTATCAGGTGGCTGCGGCGCGGCATCCGAAGCGGGTCCAATCTCCTTGACAGTTGGCGATCAAACACCTACGGTTCGCCAATGTCAAGAGGGGACCCAACGATTCAACCGGCAGAAGCGAAAATCTGGATCGTTAACGCCCTCTCCTGATAAAGCGAATAGCTTTTCGTTTATTAACACTGTTAGGCCACACCATGATGCTCGTCCTCGAACTGAACGGCGGCTTGCTTCACTTATTCGCGAGCGCAGCAGACGTTGAGTCATATGTGGAGGCGATTGACGTTGAGAGCGCCGAGTATGAGTTCTGCGACGATAGCGGTCAGCGATTTGTTGGAGAGATCATCCAGCCGACTGGATTGTTTCGATCGGGTAGTGTACGTCTTGCGCCCGTGGGCGTTTCCGATCAGACTTTGGTTGCATCGTTTGTCAGCAGAGC
>DATKEE010000346.1:0-5509 GCA_035544555.1 Candidatus Methylomirabilota bacterium | reverse complement strand
GTTGCGCGGGTAACGGAGTTCCTTCGGTTTGCGTTCCTCATCCTTCATCACCGACTCGTGTTCGGCGGTGGGGATGTTCGTCCGTTTTGCCTCGTCGTGTGTGAGGGTTTCGACGGATTTGGCCGGCCTGGTGAATTTGGAGCTTTTGCGGGGCATGGCGTTCGGGTGTGAATGCCTATGGTTCGCTTTGGTTGAGCTTCGCGAGTTTCGTTTTCGGTAATGAGCTTCTGATGGTTCTGCTCATCACACTTTGTGATGTGATGAGTTCGCTTTCGAGCCTGAGGCTGAGGCCGTTCCATGCGGTCTTTGAGTCAGGCGTGTGTCAGTTTACGGGCGGGCCGGATGTTGGCGGTGAGGCGGCGGCGTTCTTTGGCCAGGGCGCGGAAGTCGCACTCGACCTGGAGACCGTGCCAGAAGTTCTCGGACTGGCCGAAGAAGGCGCCGAAGCGGATGGACATGGCCGGGGTAATGGAGCGTTTGCCAAGGATGATTTCATTGATGGCACGCGGCGGCACTCCAATGGCACGCGCCATGGCGTTCTGCGAAATCCCCATGGGATTGAGATATTCCTCCAACAGGATTTCCCCGGGTGTGATCGGCGGATTCATGGCCATAACGTATTGAACTTTCCTTGTGGAACAGTTGTTCGGTGTCGGCGTCCGCGAAGGATTGGATCATGGCGCGACGGTCTCGATCATGATGACGTTTTTGATTTAGGCATGGGGTTTTTCGAAGGCGGCCTGGGTGTTGCTCGCGAAGGTTTCGACCATCCTTTCGAACTGGCTCGCGACCCTGGCTTTGAAGTCGGTTTCAATCTCGTAAATCCCGGTAAACTCGGCAAACGCCCAGCGGCCGTAGGTCTTGAGGCGAAGTGACCGGGTCAGACGCCCAGTGCCTGTTTGACGGCTGCGAATGCGTTCAATGCGAACTCGAGGTCTTCCCGCGAATGGGCCGCCGAGATCTGGGTGCGGATGCGGGCACGCCCTTTCGGAACGACCGGATAGGAAAAGCCTATGACGTAAACGCCCCGATCCAGCATGGCGTCGGCGAATCGCGTGGCGAGCGCGGCGTCGCCAATCATGATCGGAACGATGGGATGTTCGCCGGGCAGGACGTCGAAGCCGAGGCGTTGCAGTTCCGCGCGGAAGAAGCGTGTGTTGGATTCGAGCCGGTCGCGGAGTTCCGTCGAGGAGGAGAGGAGGTCGATGGCCTTGATCGAGCCGGCGACGATGGCGGGAGCCAGGGTGTTCGAGAAGAGATAAGGTCGGGAACGCTGGCGGAGGAACTCGATGATTTCGCGCCGGCCGCTGGTGTATCCGCCGCTGGCGCCGCCGAGCGCCTTTCCCAGTGTGCCGGTGAGGATGTCCACGCGATCCATGACGTTGTGAAATTCGTGCGTGCCGCGTCCGCGTTTTCCCATGAAACCCACCGCGTGCGAGTCGTCCACCATGACGAGCGCGTTGTGCTGTTCGGCAAGATCGCAGATGGCGGGCAGGTTGGCGATGAACCCGTCCATCGAGAACACCCCGTCGGTCGCGATCAGGCGGAAGCGCGCGCCTGCGGACTCCTTGAGCTTCGCCTCGAGATCGAGCATGTCGTTGTTGCGATACCGGTGGCGTTGGGCTTTGCAGAGGCGGATGCCGTCGATGATGCTCGCGTGGTTCAACTCGTCGGAGATTACGGCGTCGTCGGGGCCGAGCAGCGTTTCGAAGAGACCGCCGTTGGCGTCGAAGCACGAGGAATAGAGAAGGGTGTCCTCGGCGCCGAGGAATTCGCTGAGATTGCGTTCGAGCTGTTTGTGCGGTGCCTGGGTGCCGCAGATGAAGCGGACGGAGGCGAGGCCGTACCCCCATTGTTGAAGGCCTTCGGCGGCGGCGTGGAGGACGTCGGGATGCTGGGCGAGACCGAGGTAATTGTTGGCGCAGAGATTGAGGACGGGTGAGGCATCGGCGACGCGGACATGAGTGCCCTGCGGGGTGGTGATGACGCGTTCGGCTTTGTAGAGGCCGGCCTGGCGGATGTCGTCGAGCTGGGCGCTGAGGTGGGATTTGAACTGGCCGTACATGATGTCGCGGGAGACGAGGCCGGAGGGCGTGTTCAGGCGGCGGGGGGGTGCTCCCAGTAGAGAAGAACCTTGCCCGACTGGCCGGACTGCATGATTTCGAAACCTTTTTCGAACTCGGTGTAATGGAATCGATGCGTGATGACGGGGCGGATGTCGAGGCCGCATTCGAGCATGACGGTCATCTTGTACCAGGTCTCGTACATTTCGCGACCGTAGATGCCTTTGATCGTGAGCATGTTGAAAACGACGGTGTTCCAGTCGATGGCCATTTCCTTTTCCGGGATGCCGAGCATGGCGATTTTGCCGCCGTGCGACATGCTGGCGATCATGGCACGGAAGGCGGAGGCATTGCCGGACATTTCGAGCCCGACGTCGAAGCCTTCCTTCATGCCGAGTTTTTTTTGAATCTCGGAGATCGATCCCTGGCGAACGTCGAGCGCGATCGTGGCGCCGGCTTTTTTGGCGAGGTCGAGGCGGTAGGGATTGACGTCCGTGACGACCACGTGCCTGGCGCCGGCGTGGCGGACGATGGCGGCGGCCATCACCCCGATGGGGCCGGCCCCGGTGATGAGAACGTCCTCGCCGAGCACGGGAAAGGAGAGGGCGGTGTGAACGGCGTTGCCGAAGGGATCGAAAATGGACGCCACATCACGATCAATCGTGGGTGCGTGGTGCCAGACATTCGTCATGGGGAGGACGAGATACTCGGCGAAGGCGCCCGGGCGGTTGACGCCGATGCCTTTGGTGTCGGAGCAGAGGTGGCGCCGGCCCGCGAGGCAATTGCGGCAGCGTCCGCAAACAACATGGCCCTCGCCGCTGACGACGTCGCCGGGGAAGAAGTCACTGACATTGGCGCCGACCTTGAGGATGGTGCCGACGAATTCATGGCCGACGACCATGGGGATGGGGATGGTCTTTTGCGCCCAGGCATCCCATTTGTAGATATGGAGGTCGGTGCCGCAGATGCCGGTGCGGTCGATTTTGATGAGGACGTCGTTCAGGCCGGGTAAGGGTTCGGGGGCGTCCTCGAGGTGGAGGCCGGGCCGGGCATCGCGTTTGACGAGCGCTTTCATGAGTGGCGATGAATTGGGTTGTCAGGCATCGGAAAAATCGGCATGAAATCCGGTAAAGCAGACGAATCGTCCGGGATACTAGATAACCCAAGTACGCCATGCAAGACGGAATTTCGATATACAGGAGATGGGCCGGGCCGCGCGCGTGCCGGGTCCGGGGAGGGGGCGCGGCATGAGGAAGGCGCCGGAGCGGAAAAGGAAGGCGGCGGGTCCGGCCGATCCTCAGGAGATGATCAACCGGTATCTCGGGCGGCGGGTCCGGGAGCTGCGGATCGAGCGCGACTGGTCGCTGGACGGGCTGTCGAGCGCGTGCGGGGTGAGCCGGTCGATGCTGAGCCAGATCGAGCGCAGCGACGTGAACCCCACACTGGCGGTGGCCTACCGGATCGCGCACGCATTCGGGATGACACTGGCCGAACTGGTGGAGATGCCGTCGGCGACCTCGAGTGTGGAGGTGATCCGCGCGGACGACCGGGCGTATCAGTTCCGGAGCGACCGGGACTGCACGATCCGGACGTTGAGCCCGCTGCATCTGGAGAAGGACGTGGAGCTGTATCAGGTGCGGTTGAAGCAGGGCGGGGCGTTGCGAAGCCAGCCGCATTTCGAGGGGACGCGCGAGTTCCTGACGGTGGCGAAGGGGCACGTGCGGATCGAGTCGGGGGACGATTCGGAGGAACTGGGCACGGGCGATTCGGCGAGTTATCGCGCGGATGTGGCGCACGCGATTGTGAACATCGGAAAGGGCGAGGCACTGGTTTTTCTGGTGGATATTTATCGGTGATGACCGAAGTGGAACAATCAGGCAATCGGCAGAAAAAACACATGGCCGCTGCTCTCCTCCTTGGAACCAGCCTTGGCGATCAGCTCGAGATCGGCGATGCACCGGCCAATGGACACCATCTGCTGATGGGCGTAAATGATCGAGGCGAATGGCTTCTGCCGATGGTGTCGGGCTGACGCCTCGCGCAGAAGATCGTCATCGCGGGTGAATAGAACCCGCCCCAGTTCACGCACGCGATCGAGCAACAGCCCGTCTGCCAATTCTGTTGATCCGTCCGTTTGAGCCGTGAGAACATCAAGGCCTCTGGCTCGAAGTCCGTTTGTGATGGCCCGCGGAACATGGACATCCATGTAAAGGGCGAATGCCATTCTCAGGCGGGCCGCTTCTTCTGCTCTCGCAGTCGGGCAATGAGTGGCGGTTCGGGGAGTCGGTCGCGCAATTCTCCAACCTCCATCAACCGACGTTCGATTTCCTGGTCCAGTTGAACCCTGTGATCGTAGTAGTACGCCAGGGCGGCATGGATTTGAGCCAGGGTCAGGTCAGGGTGTTGAAAATGAATCTCCTCGGGACTCCAGCCGTAGGCCTGCTGGTCCAGCACAATTTCGGTGATCTTGGTCCTGGAGCCCTTGATCCAGGCGACCCCGTGGTCATCGAGAAGGATGTGCTCGATGGAGGCGATGGTACTCATCGACTGGCAGCTTATGTCATGTCAGCCGTTTGGCAAGCTGGCAGTCGCAACGAGGAGGAGGCCCTATCGCATCGCGTCTAGTCCGAGCAACGGAGCGCCACCGCCAGCCCGCGGGACGCTGGACCGTATTCTGTCGATTCCGGCGATCAGCCGGTGGTGCAATTTTCTTGTCGGAACGAAGAGACCGCACACACTCGGGCGCAGGCGTGAAATTCAAGCATCATTTCTCGAAACGGCTGGCGCATTTGTGTGCCGGGTGTCTTCCGGCTTTGGTTCTCTCCATTCCGGCCGGAGGCCCGTTGGATGCCGTCGCCGCGGAATCGGACTGGCGCGACCGGCATGACAATTTTCGCGATTGGGGGATCTACCGCGGTGACAAGAAGGCCGTCCAATATTCCGAGCTGGACCAGATCGACAGTGACAACGTGCATCTTCTGGAACCGGTCTGGGAATACCGGCATGGCGATCCGAACGGGCCTGCGATGTACAGCAATGCAATCATCGTCGATGGGCTGCTGTATTTCACGACGCCGCGGGTGAATGCGGTGGCGCTGGACGCGGCCACCGGCAGGGAGGTCTGGGTGTTCGAGTCCGCGCGATACAACGAGAACAGGCGGGAATTCCGCGGACGCAACCGCGGCCTCGTTTATTGGGAAGACGCGGACGGCGGGAAGGGGCGGATTTTTAATTTTGTGAACGATCGGGTGTATGCGATCGACGCGAAAACGGGCGCGCTGATTGAGTCGTTCGGTGAAAGCGGGTTCATCGATCTGCGAAAGAATCTGCCGGTGGACCCGGAGCGCGCGTCGATCGAGGTTACGACACCGGGCATTACCTATCGGAATTTCCTGATCGTGGGGTCGCGGGTGCCGGAGGGGAATCAATCCACGCCCGGGGACATC
>DATKEE010000345.1:0-5550 GCA_035544555.1 Candidatus Methylomirabilota bacterium | reverse complement strand
AACCGGCGGACCGGAACACCGGCCCGCCGGAAACCTTCCAAATCGCGCGACAATCAACCCTTTTCAGCCATCTCCTTGTCCCGCTCCTCCATGGCGGCCTTCCGGGACAGACGCACCCGTCCCTTCTCGTCAACCCCAAGGCACTTGACCCAGATCTCGTCGCCCATCTTCACGATGTCCTCCGTCTGCTTGACCCGGAAATTCGCCAGCTCACTGATGTGAACCAACCCGTCGCGGCCCGGCAAAAACTCCACAAAGCAACCGAAGTCCTTGATCGTCACCACCTTCCCCCTGTAAATCTTGCCCACTTCGGCTTCGGCTGTCATCCCCTCGATCGCTTCCCGCGCGATCTTCATCCCTTCGCCCGACACCGAATAGATGTTCACCGTCCCATCGTCCTCGATGTTGATCTCGCAACCCGACTCTTCCACGATCCGCTTGATGTTCTTTCCGCCGGGGCCGATCAGCGCGCCAATCTTCTCCGGGTTGATCTTCAGTGTCACAATCCGCGGCGCGTACTTGCTCAACTCCGGCCGAGGCGCAGCCAGGGTCTTCGCCATTTCCTGGAGAATGTGCATCCGCGCGACCCGCGCCTTCTCAATCGCCTCCTCCATGATCCGGTGCGGAATCCCCTTCAACTTCAGATCCAGTTGAACTCCCGTGATCCCCTTCTCCGTCCCCGCAATCTTGCAGTCCATGTCGCAAAACGCGTCCTCCCAGCCAATGATGTCCGTCAACAACCGGTAATCTCCAATCGTCTCGTCCGCGTTCATCGCCGTGCAGAGCCCGACACTGATGCCCGCCACGGGACGGATCAACGGCACGCCCGCGTCCATCAACGCCAGCGTCCCGCCGCACACCGACGCCATCGACGTCGATCCGTTCGATTCCATGATCTCGCTCGTCACGCGGATCGCGTAGGGATACTCCGCCAGCGGCAGCATCGGCTCGATCGACCGCTCCGCCAGCGCGCCATGTCCAATCTCCCGCCGTCCGGGCCCCATGATCCTCCCGGTTTCACCGACGGAAAAGTTCGGGAAGTTGTAATGCAAGATGAACTTCTTCTCGGTCACCCCGCCCGCGTAGGCGTCAAATTCCTGCGCGTCCTCTGAGGTCCCCAGCGTCGCCAGCGTCATTGCCTGGGTTTCCCCGCGCGCGAACAACGCCGAACCATGGGCCCGCGGCAAAAGCCCCACCTCGCAGGAAATCGCCCGCACATCATCGAAGCTCCGCCCGTCAAGACGCTTGCCATCCTTCAGGATCAGCGCGCGTACCGCCTCCTTTTGAATGTAATAAAACGCCTCCTTGATGACATGCTCGGTCACCGCCTCCTCCCCGTGCTTCTCAATCAGCTTCTTCCCCACTTCGTCCACAATCGCCTTGCAGGCCGCCTCGCGGGCCACCTTGCCGGGCGTCAGCAACGCCGGAATCATCCGGTCCCCCGCCAGTTCCTTCGCCTCCTTGAGCAACTCCTCGGGCACCAGGCTCAGCGTGATCTCGCGCTTCGGCTTCCCCGCCCGCTGCGCCAGCTCCTTCTGCGCCGCCACCAAGGGCTCGCAGCATTCCTGCCCAAACTTCAGCGCCGCGTTGAAGTCCGCCTCGGTAATTTCCCTGGCCGCCCCCTCGAACATCACCATCTCCTTCGCGTTGCCCACATAGATCAGATCCAGATCACTCTCCAGTCTCTGCACGTGGGTCGGATTGGCAACAAACGCGCCGTTCACCCGCCCGATCCGTACCGCGCCCAGGGGCCCGTCCCACGGAATGTCACTCACCGTCAACGCCGCCGACGCCCCGATGATGCTGAGGATATCCGGGTCATTCTCGCCATCGGCGCTCAACAGGATGCCTTGCACCTGCACCTCGTTGAACCATCCCTTCGGAAACAGCGGCCGGATGGGCCGGTCGGTCAACCGGCACGTCAGAATCTCCTTTTCCGTCGGGCGTCCCTCCCGCTTGAAATAGCCGCCGGGAAACTTTCCCACCGCCGCCGCTTTCTCCCGGTAATCGACTGTCAGCGGAAAAAACTCCTGGCCGGGCCGGGCCTTGGTGGCGGCAACTGCCGCGACCACAAGAATCGTTTCACCCAGTTGCACGGTCACCGCTCCATCCGCCTGCTTGGCAAGCTTGCCGGTTTCAATTTGTATCTCCTGGGCCCCGACTTGGGCCGTTACCTTGGTTGGCATATTCCTATCTGTCCTTCCTTCGGTCCGCTGGCCCGGGAAACTTCATTGAACCATCGAGCCCGAGGCTCGCCCGATCGCTCATTGAAATTACCCAGTGACCAGCGGACATACATGGTTGCGCGCGATTTCGTGTGGTTAGTATGTGGCGTGAAGCCGCCCCGAAACCCACCGCGCTCGTGGATCCCGTGCGGATAAAATGCCGCGACTCGAAGAAGTCTGAAATACCGGCGGCGCCCAATCCTGAATGTCTTGGGACACAACCTACCGGCGAAGCTTTAGTTTTTTTGTAACCGCCTGATAACGGCTTACATCCGTTGAATGAAGATAATCGAGAAGCCGCCTGCGCTGACCCACCATCACCAGCAAACCCCGACGTGAACTGTGGTCCTTGTTGTTCTTCTGCAGGTGCTCCGTCAACAGGTTGATCCGCTCCGTCAGCAAGGCAATTTGCACGTCCGCCGAGCCCGTGTCCCGCTCATGCAGCTTAAAGCTCTCAATCGTCTTCGACTTTTCCATAGTGCTGTCCAGTCTCTTCGTTTCGTTTAGAACGGGCAGCTTAGTTTTGCGTGACGGAGGTGTAAAGCACATTTAGGGCGCCATGTAACTGGCCAACTGGCACTGCCGTCATACAGACGGATGAGAGCCTCACCCCTTCTCGATGCACGCGTAGGCGTTGTGGTTGTGGATGCTCTCGTAGTTCTCCGCCTCCACCCGGTACCACGTCACGTCGGGATGCGCGTTCAACTTCACCGCCACGTTCCGCACCAGATCCTCCACAAATACCGGATTCTCATACGCATGCTCCGTCACCGCCTTTTCATCCTGCCGCTTCAACAGCGAATACAGCTCGCTGCTGGCCGACCCCTCCACAATCGCGATCAAATCCTCGATCCAGATCGCCTTGCTCGAACGGATCCGCACCGTCACCAACCCCCTCTGATTGTGCGCGCCAAACCGGCTGATCGCCTTCGAACACGGACACAGCGTCGTCACCCCGCACTGCACCGTCAGCACAAAGTCGATCTCCCGCCCCTGCGCCGTCGCGTCAAACCGCGCCGTGTAATCCATCACGCTCTCCATCCCCGAAACCGGCGCCTTCTTGACCCGAAAAAATGGAAACTCCATTTCCAGATGCGACGAGGCCGCCTTCAACTTCTCCTGCATCGCCAGCAGAATGTCCGTGATGTTTTCGACGTGCACCATGCTGCCGTGAGCGTTCAACACCTCCAGAAACCGGCTCATGTGCGTGCCTTTGAATTCCTTCGGCAAATCCACAAACATTCCGATCGTCGCCACCGTGTTCTGCACCATGTGCTCCTTGTCCCGGATCTGGATCGGAAATCGCAATCCCCGCACGCCCACCTTGTCCACACGCAACTCCCGATGATCGCGCTCGCTCTGCTTGTCGTGCATCGGCGCCCGAACCCGCGTCCGCAGTTCGGCCGCGCGTCCGGTAAAGTCAGGCTGCGTGCTCTTCAACATGACGCGAAGCTTAACTATGAAAACGCCTTTTGCAAAACGTTTGCCCAACCCTCCGCTGCCTACGGAACATCCCTTTGACTTCACCCCGGTTCATCGGTATTGAATCCTCGTGACCAGGGAATCACTCCTTTTCCGCCTCGTTCTCGCGTGCCTTGCCGGCTGGCTCTGGACCCTTTCCCTCACTGCCGCCGACTCCTTCCGCATCGCCAGTTTCAACGTCGAGAACTACGTCGTCACCCGCGACACCAACCGCCCGCTCAAATCCCCCGCCGCCCGCGCCCGCGTCCAGGCGTCAATCCTCGCCATACGCCCCGATGTCCTCGCCCTCCAGGAGATCGGCGGCACCAATGCCCTGCTCGAACTCCAGGCCGCCCTCCGCTCCCAGGGACTCCCCCTGCCCCACTGGGACCTCGTCACTTCCTATGACACCAATATCCAGGTCGCCGTCCTCAGCCGCTTCCCCATCACCGCCCGCCGGCCCCACACCAACGACTGGTTTCTCCTCGGCGGACGCCGGTTCCGCGTCAGCCGCGGCTTCGCCGAGGTGGACATCCGCGTCAATGACCGCTACGCCTTCACCCTCATCAACGCTCACCTCAAATCCCGCCGCCCCATTCCCGAAGCGGACGAAACCGAAATGCGACAGGAGGAGGCCCGATTGCTCCGCCAAAAAATCAACGCCCGGCTCCGCGTCCATCCCAATGCCAACCTCGTCGTCCTCGGTGATCTCAACCAGACCAAGGACGCCTATTCCACCCGGCTGATCGTCGGCTCCGGTCGCAACGCCCTCGTGGACACCCGGCCCGCTGAACGCAACGGCGACAACCTCCCGCCCGAACGGTCCGGCTACGATCCGCGCAACATCGCCTGGACCCATTTCTATGGCAAAGAGGACACCTACAGCCGCGTCGATTACATCCTGCTCAGCCCCGGCATGGCCCGCGAATGGATCCGGGACGAAACCTTCGTTCTCGCGCTTCCCAATTGGGGCCTCGCCTCCGATCACCGCCCCATCGTCACCACCCTCGTGGCTGCGGATCGCTGAACGTTCGACTGATCGCAAACCGGTCGCCGCCTCCCCATCCCTGACGGCTTGACCTTTCTCCCGTCGCCTCGCCAAATTCCGGCGTGTACCACGTCATCGGGAGCGACCAGCAGGAATACGGTCCCCTCACCGCCTCGCAACTGAATGAGTGGGTCACCGACCGCCGCCTGAGCGCCACTTCCCCCGTCCGACCCGATCGAACGGGCGAATGGCAGCCACTCCAATCCCTGCCCGAATACACCGGCTCCGGCATCAACCCGCGGATCGCCGCCCTTCAGAGCACACTCGACACCTCCCCCAAAACCTGCCCGCTCGCGCGCGCCTCGCTCGTCATGGGGATTCTCGGTCTTGTCTCCTGCGGCTTGACCGCCGTCATCACTGGGCCCACCGGCATGATCCTCGGCCTCGTCGCCAACAATCGCATCCTCAAACACCCCGACCGGCTGGCCGGTCGAGGTCTCGCCCTGGTAGGCGTCTGCCTCTCCGCCGTGACCCTGTTCATCGTGCTTCCCTTGCTTGTCAGCCAATTGCTCCGCGAATGACGCCCACCCGCGAAACAGCCCGATGCAACTCCGACCGCCCCATGGAACCCCCCGGCCCATCCGAACCCCCGAGCTCGTCCCGCCATGTCTTGATCCCGGTGCCCGCGGGCTTCATGCTCCTCTCCGGCTGAACCCGAATATTCCATGTCTAAGGTGAACCCACACGCCCCGGCCCCTGACACCCATGGACCATGGCCGCCATTTGCCCAACCCACGGCCCTTGTCAGCCGTTGGTGGCCGTCGCGAAGTCTCCGACATCCTCCCATACCCCTGCGGGTCACCGCTTCCCTGGCCG
>DATKEE010000344.1:0-5008 GCA_035544555.1 Candidatus Methylomirabilota bacterium | reverse complement strand
GGAGGAACCGCCTCCCGTCAGAATCGAATCCTCCGGCACATCCCGCGCCCAGGCAATCGCCGACACCAGCCCCGCGCAACCGGTCGGCGGTGAGGTGCGCGCCAGCCAGTCCAGTTCCCGGCGCAACACCTCCAACACGCGCGGAGCCGGCGGAAACCACGCGTCCAGCACATCCGCGTTGATGATTGCCTCCCTCCGCTCCAGCGCGTCAAAGCGTTCTCCGATCGCCTCGAAAAAGGCGCCTCCATGAAAGCAGGCCGCCGGTTTCCGAAACGGCACATCGAGCCGCCACTGCACGCGCGTTTCCAACCGCCGCAGCAGCGCGTCGAATGGCGCAAGCTTTCGCCGCAACACCGCCACCTCTCCCTGCATCGCCTCGTATGTCACCGCCCCGGCCCGAATGCTCAACCCCAGCGGTTCCAACCCCGCCTTCCGATACAGGCTCATCACCTCGCGACGGCCAATGCCCACGATGCGGGTGCCGCCATGCGCCTCCACCCAACGAAACGCCGCGTACATCAGTTGCCCCGCAATCTGCCGTCCCCGGTGCTCATCAACGACCGTCAGCAGCCGGACCTCATACAATCGCTCATCGAACGGAAACGGAAACTCGTCGCGCCGGAAATACTTGTCGATGGAATACCGCCCGCCGCCGGGGGGCGTGATGCTGATGAATCCGGCGATGGCCCCGTCCAGCCGCGCGACCAGACAGGTGTTGAAGGCATCCAGTGAATCGCGCAATACACCCTCCTCATTCGTCTGATGCTGGCGCAGTTCCTCCGCGTACACCCGATGGCGGATGCGATCGATCACCTCCCGATCCGCTTCCGTGGCCCGGGCAATCTCGATTTGACTCGATGACACGGCGGAACGGGACGAACGAATCAATCGGCCGGCGGGTGCGGCAAAGGTACGGAAGCCGGAATCACGGGCCGATGCGGAAACATCAGGATGCGCTTTCATGGGCCGGAGAATACGCGAAGAACCGCATCCCCGGTCATTGATAAAATCATCGCGGCAATCAAATTCGTTGATGGCATCCAGCCACCCCCCGTCACGACCGCCTTCCCGGTCGCTCCCTCCATGCCTCGATCATCCGCGCCGCATCACGGAAATGTCGTCTTGTCCACGCACGGCTCGATCTTCGCGATTGCCGACATGAGTTCCCCTGACACCTGCTGATAGATCTGTTTGAGCCGTTCCTTGCCGCAGGTCGCCGCCTCGCGCCTCAACGCCTCGAACCGCATGGGTTGCCCGTACTTCACGGCCACCGGAAGCGGGCGCGGGAACCGATGCTTTCGTCCAAAGGCCTCGAACGTGCCGAATGTGCGCACCGGCACCACGGGCGCCGACGACTTGATCACGGTCAAGCCGATGCCGGATCGGGCGGCCTGCAGACTGCCGTCTTGCGAGCGGGTTCCCTCGGGGAACAGGAGAATCGCGTGGCCTTCCTTGAGCTTTTCGAATATCGCCCGCAGCCCTCTCGCGCCACCCCCTTCGCGATCCACGGGAACGGCGTTCCAGTTTCGGAGCAGCGCGTCGATGCCGCGATACCGGAACAGGGATTCGCGCGCCAGAAAGCAGACCTCACGCGAAAGGCCGGCCCCGACGAGCGGCGGATCCAGGTAACTGGCGTGATTGGACGCCAGGATGACAGGCCCCTCCTCGGAAACCCGCTCCGGATGCAGCACCCGCCAGTGAAAATACAAACGAAAAACCGCGCGACTCACCAGCCAGCCAACGTGGTAAACGGGATTCATCCTCCTGCCCCTTCCGGGACTCGTTCCAGAACCCTGGTCATGCCCGTTGCCCGGACTCTTTATCCCCGGTTTCACCAGCCGCCGCCGTCGTCGTCGACACCTCCCGTTCCGCCAGCCGACGGTTGATCTCCGCGATGATCAGGCTGCTGGTCTCCTCGGGCGTCTGGCCGGAGGTGTTCACCACCCTGGCGCCCAAAGGAATCATCAACGGAGCCGCCGCGCGCTGGCTGTCCCGTTGATCCCGATCCGCCAGATTCTCCTGGACGCCCTCGGCGGCGCGCCGCTTGGAGCGCTCCTCGAGGCACGCGTCGAGATAGAACTTGAAATCGGTCTCCGGGAACACATTGCTGCCGATGTCGCGGCCTTCCATCACCAGATTCCCGAAGCACGCGCATTCCCGCTGTTTCTTCTTCATCCACTCGCGCACGTTGGGAACCGCCGCCACGTATGGCACCGCCGCGCTCGTCTCCGCCGTGCGCAGCTCCTTCTCGGGATACCAGCCATCCACCAGTAGCCGCACGCTCCGGTTCACGCATTCCAGCGTCGTCTTCCAGCGCCGGCACGCCTGCGAGATCGCCCTTGCATCCGTCACATCCACCCGCTGCTTCAGACAATACCAGGCCAGCGTGCGATACATCGCGCCGGTATCGACATACACGTAACCCAGCGCGCGCGCGATCAACCGGGCGTTCGTGCTCTTCCCGCTGGCGCTCGTACCGTCGATGGCGATGATGATCGGATGGGTCATGGTTCAATCCGCGAACAATTCCCTCCCCTCCAGCACGGTCCCCGTCGCGCCATGTCGCAGCGTCGCCCCGAGGCCGGCCGGCGGTTTGGCGGCCAGCTTCTGAAAGAAATCCGGAAAGGTTTTTTTCACGCAGGCGGGATTCTTGATTTTAATGCCCGCCACTTTCAACCCCAGAATGGCAAACGCCATCGCCATCCGGTGATCCTCATACGTTTCCACCTCCGCCCCGTGCGCGTCCGCCGCCGGAAACACCTCCAGCGTGTCCCCCGCCTCGATCACCCGAACGCCGCAGCGACTCAACTCCGCATTCATCGCCTTCACCCGCTCGCACTCCTGAACCCGCAATCTCCCGAGATCCGTGAACCGCACCCCCGTCAATCCCGGCGCCGCAACGCCCGGCACCGCAGCCAGGATCATCGCCGTCAGAATGCTGTCCCCCAGGTCCCGTTCCCGCGACAGTTCGCCGGGCAACGTCAAATATGCCGGGAACCGCGAGTCCATCTGCCAGCCCGAGCGCGGCCAGTTGCGAACCGTCACCCCACCTCCAATCCCCTCGCGGCTTCCGGACCGGACATCCGGGGCCGTCGGCCGATCCAACATCGGATCAAGATGATCGCCAACGGACATCAACCTTCCAGCCGCCCAGAAATAGCTTCCGCTCGAGGCATCCGGTTCGATCTGAAAACAGCCGCCCCGCTCGGGAAACGCCTTGATCAATTCCGCCGTCATCGCCACGTAGGGCGATTCCTCCGCATTCTCCCCGAACACTCCGATCTTCCATCCGCCAACCCGCGCGCCCATCAACAAGCCCGACGCGAACTGGGAACTCTCGACAATGCTCACCCTGCATGATGCGCCCGGCTTCGCTCCCGCCCCTTCAATCACCGCCGGAAGCCGGTCGTTCGAGGCGTCCACTCGATATCCCAGTTCGCGCAACGCCTCGAACAACGACCCCTGCGGCCGCTCGTGCATTCGTGGCACCCCGTGCAACCGGTAAAAACCATTCCCCAGACAGACCAACGCCGCCAGAAACCGCGCCGCCGTCCCCGCATTCCCCACAAACAATTCCAGCGGCTCCCCCTCACTCCCGCCCCGCGGAATCCGTCCGCCCATCCCAATGACTCGAATCGTCCGATTGCAGTTCTCCACGGGATCCGCCTCCACCTCCACCGCAAAACCCAGCCGACGCAGACACTCGACCATCACCTGGGTGTCCTCGCTCCAGAGCGCGCCGCGCAATTCCGACTCCCCGCCGCCCAGCGCCGCCAGAACCAGCGCCCGGTTCGTGATGCTCTTGGATCCCGGCACGGTGATCTCCGCGGACACCGGCCGTTCCAGGGGAATGATTTCGATCACATCCGGCAACGACATCGCCCGGAAGGTAGTGGAAGGACTCCGAGTCGGGAAGGAGGAATCGGAAAACCACAGGAGCGCGGCCAGCCTGCCCGCGCGCCTCCACTCCCAGCCACCCGCGCACAGGACGCTCACCTTCCAGCCCGGGTCACCGAACCCCGTAACTTCATTGCACCTCGAAGCGGCGTGAACGCCGCGTTCCGGACTTACTCCGGCGACCGCCCCCCGCCGCACCACTCATCCCGCCGGCACTTCGCCTGTTCGAAGAATTCCGCGATCACGGCGTCATCCCCTTTCTCCAGCGCCAGCCGTATTCGCCCCAGATCCTCCATGAACGCGTCGAGCACGCGCGCCAGATTCATCCGGTTCGCCGACGCAATATCCCGCCACATCTCCGGCGATCCGGAGGCGATCCGCGTGGTATCACGAAACCCGTTCGCGCAAAGCTTCACCTGTTCCGGGGGGTGCGCGGGACTCAGGATATGATTCACCAGCCCCGCCGCCAGCACGTGCGGCAAATGACTGCATCGCGCCACCAGTTCATCGTGCAGCGACGGCGGAATCCGCAAGGTCTCCATCCCCAACGCCCGCCAGAACTCTTCCACCACCCCCACTGACTGCCCCAAAGACTGGTCCGTCGGCGTGATCGCGCACACCGCCCCCTCGAACAAATCCGCCCTCGCCGACGACACACCCATCTTTTCGCTGCCCGCCATCGGATGGCTCCCGACAAAATGCGCGCCCGCCTCGGCCACCAGCGGTTCCAGCGTCCGCGCGACACTTTCCTTCACACTCCCGACGGCCGTCACGATGGCTCCCCGCTTCAACGCCCCGCCCATCGCCCGGCACAACTCCTCCATCCGCCCGATCGGCGTGCACATCACCACGAGGTCCGCCCCCTCGACCGCCTCCGCGAGATCCGTTGTGGCGTGATCCAACACCCGCAGTTGATCGCATTCCGTGATGCTCTCCGCCCGTCGAACATACCCCTCCACCCGCTCCGCCAGCCGCCGTTGCCGAATCGCCAGCCCGAGCGAACCGCCCAGCAAACCCACGCCGACAACCGTGATCTTGCGCCAGTGCATGCGGCGATTAAACCCGCCCCCCGCGGCCCGCGCAACCAGGGAGAAGCACCTGCGACTCCCCC
>DATKEE010000343.1:0-6298 GCA_035544555.1 Candidatus Methylomirabilota bacterium | reverse complement strand
AGAATTGAGAGATTCAATGAATCATCTTAATATCTTATAATCAGAGTATTACACATTGTATTGAGCTTCCAATCCCCGCGTTTCAATCAGGCATCTCTTTCAATACTGTAAGGGTTTCCGACGATAAAAATTACTACACTGTCGCTATTTCGACGATTTTGGGCGCCTGGTTCCATCGCGAGGTTTCAGCCGATTCAGTCGGGTTCCGCACCGGCCTCGGGGCAAGGTGTTCATCATCCGGCCGCGTTTCAGCCGCGTTCACACGAAGTCTCGATGCCAAGTTTCCGCTTTGATCTTGCCCCAGCCAAACCTATACATCCCCCATGTCATCCAAGCTCCGAACCGCCGTGATCGGCACCGGCGCGTTGGGGAAGGAACACGCCCGGATCTACGCCGGACTCGCCGCCGCGGGTGAGCTTGAATTCGCCGGAATCTACGATGAGTCACCCGAGACGGCCGGACGTGTCGCCTCAAAACTCGGGGTCACGGCCTTTCCCTCCCTGCAGGCCGCGGCGGACGCCGCCGACGCCATCAGCATCGTCACACCCACCCACACTCACTTTGAGCTCGCCCATCTGCTGCTCGGTCAACGCAAACACGTGCTGATCGAGAAACCCATGACCGACAACGCCGGACAGGCCGCCGAACTGGTGGACCTCGCCCGGCAGCATGACCGCGTCCTCCAGGTCGGCCACGTCGAACGATTCAATCCCGTCTTCAAATACCTCCAAACAGTCGCCACCGATCCACGCTTCATCGAAACCCATCGCCTTTCCCCCTTCCCCGCGCGGAGCACGGACATCGGCGTGGTCCTCGACCTCATGATCCATGACCTTGACATTGTGCTGGCGTTCGTCCGGTCACCGGTCGAGAGTGTCGATGCCGTCGGCATCCCGGTGTTGAGCCGGACCGAGGACATTGCCAACGCCCGGATCCGGTTTGCCAAGGGATGCGGCGCCAATCTCACCGCCAGCCGCGTCAGCCCCGAGCGCATGCGAAAGATCCGGGTGTTCAGCGCGGGCGACATGACCAGTTACGTCTCCCTCGATTACCGGGCCCAGGAGGGATACATTTACCGCATCGCGCGCGACGATGAACCGGAATCCTCCCTCCTGAAAAAACTGTTGCGTTCAAAGGACTCGACGATTGTGAGCGAGTTCGCAGGTAGACGCGTCGTCCGTGAACCCGTGCCCATCGAGAAGGACGAACCCCTCAAACTCGAACTCCGCAGCTTTGTGGATTGCGTGAGGGCCCGTCATTCGCCGCTGGTCACCGGGGAGGCCGCCCGGCTCGCGCTGGAACTGGCCTTCGAAATCACGCGACAAATCCAGCAGGCGCCGCCTGTCCGTTGATTTTTGGCGTGGAGCATGGATGCTTTGACTGACTTGATGTGATGACGCCCAAACGGATCATGCTGGTGGCCGGGGAAGCGAGCGGGGACATGCTGGCCGCCGAACTGGTGGAGGCCATGCGCGCCGAAGCCGGCGCCACCAACCGCCCCACCCCCTCCTTCTTCGGCGCCGGCGGCCCTCTCATGAGCCTTTCCGGTGTGAAACTCGCCGTGGACCTCACCGAACACGCCGTCGTGGGGATCTGGGAGGTCGTCCGTCACTATCGAAAATTCCGCCGCCTTTTCCACCAGCTTCTGAATCTCGCCCGTGATCACAAACCCGATGTTGTGATTCTCGTGGATTATCCGGGATTCAACCTCCGGCTCGCCAAAGCACTCAAGGAAGCGGCCCGCCGCTCCACCGCCCCCTGGAATCCAAGGATCGTCTATTACGTCTCCCCGCAGCTCTGGGCCTGGCATGAATCCCGGGTCCATCAGATCGCTCGCGATGTCGATCTCCTGCTTTCCATTTTTCCTTTCGAAAAGGACTGGTATGCCAGACGAGCCAGCCAACTCCAGGTCGAATTCGTCGGTCATCCCATCCTGGACCGCTACTCTCGCGGCCGGGGCGCCACCGAGTTTTTCCGCCAGACCGCCGGGAATCTCCGGCTCCCCCCGGCACCGCTTATCCTCCTGCTGCCCGGCAGCCGCGTCCGCGAACTCAAAAAGCACCTTCCCCCGATGCTGGATGCCGCGGTCCGGATCCAGAAGGGACGGCACGTCCAGTTCCGCATGGTGGTCCCCGGCGAATCCCTCGCCGATCTGGCCAGGAAGTTCCTCGCTGATGGCGCCCCATCCATCGATCTCCTGGTCGGTGGGCTTCCTGACATCCTCCCCAAGGCGCAACTCGCCATCGCCTCCTCCGGCACCGTCACCCTGGAATGCGCCTTTTTTGGAGTCCCCTCCGTGATTCTCTACCGGACCTCCTGGAGCACCTACCACCTGGGACGACGCTTCATCAAGGTCCCTTACCTCGCCATGCCAAATGTGCTCGCCAACGAGGCCATTTATCCCGAATTCATCCAGGACGCCGCCACTGGCGACAATCTCGCACGGGAATCCCTCGACCTCCTGAATAACGCCCAACGCCGCGACTCCGTCCGTACCCGGCTCGCCCGAGTCATCCAATCCCTCGGAGAACCCGGCGCCAGCAGCCGCGCCGCGGCCGCCGTCTGGAAACTGCTCCATCCTGACTCGATCTCTTCTTCGAAACACCCGCCCCCCGGCCACTGATTCCATCCCGGCTTTCCGCCTCCTCCCTTGCCACTCCCTTGCGCCAGCCCAGCCCGTCACACGCCGCCTGCAGACGCTGATTGCGCGGGCAAATGTATCGGATTGCAGTTCTCTCCATCCCCTTCCATATTGATCCCATCATGTCCCGACCAGTGAATCATCGGACACACTGCCGAACCTTGTTCCATCGGCTCCCCGGCTGGTTGGTCCTCGCGGCGATGCTCCCCGCCATCGGCCCACGTGTCACAGCCTCCACCGACGCCGGCGACATCGAATTCTTCGAGGCCCGGATCCGCCCGCTCCTGGCCACGCATTGCTACGAGTGTCACAGCGCGCGTGAGAACACCAGCAAAGGTGGCCTGACACTCGACACCCGGGAAGGCGTCCTCAAGGGCGGCCATTCCGGTCCGGTGCTCGTCCCCGGTGATCCAGATCGAAGCCGGCTGGTTCAGGCCGTGCGACATCTCAATGAGGACCTGAAGATGCCGCCCGAATCCGATAAACTCACCGAACCGGAAATCGCCGACCTCGCGGCCTGGGTGCGTCTCGGCGCGCCGGATCCGCGCACCGGTCCTGACACACCGGCGATCGAAAGTTCCAACGCCGGTTCCCACTGGGCCTTCCAACCCATCACCCACCCGGCTCCACCACTGGTACGGCATGAGGACAAGGTGCGCACGCCGGTGGACGCGTTCATCCTCGACAGGCTTGAGGCGAACCATCTCGAACCCTCGCCTCCGGCTGACCGCCGCACCTTGCTCCGGCGCGCCTCGTTCGACCTCACAGGCCTGCCCCCCACGCCCGCTGAAGTGCTCGCCTTCGAGGGGGATTCCTCTCCCGATGCGTTTGCCCGCGCCGTCGATCGCTTGCTTGCCTCGCCACGTTACGGCGAACGCTGGGGACGCCATTGGCTGGATGTCGCCCGTTATGCCGACACCAAGGGCTATGTGTTCGAAGAGGAGCGCCGTTATCCCTATGCCTATACCTATCGTGACTACGTCATTCGCGCCTTCAACGAAGACCGGCCGTTCGACCGGTTCCTGATCGAACAGCTCGCCGCCGACCAGTTGGAACTGGGTGACGATCCATCACCCCTGGCCGCCCTTGGCTTTCTCACCCTCGGCCGCCGTTTCCTCAACAATCGCCATGACATCATCGATGATCGCATCGATGTCGTCACCCGGGGAACGATGGCGCTCACCGTCACGTGCGCCCGGTGTCACGACCACAAGTATGACCCGGTGCCAATTTCGGACTACTATTCCCTCTACGGCATCTTCGCCAGCAGCCGCGAACCCGACGAACAACCGTTGCTGGGAATCCTTCCCGAGGGCCACGAAGCCTACCTCAAGGAACGCGCCGAACGCCGGCGCGAACTGGACGAATTCCGGGATTCCAAGGAGCGGGAAGCGCGCGCCACGCTCCGCGAACGCGCCGGCGACTACCTGCTTGCCGCGCATCGGGGGATTCAACTGGACGACCGCTCCAAGGTGGAGGCCATGGCCCGCGAACAGAAACTCGATCCCGGCGTGGTTCGACGCTGGATGAACGCCCTCGAAGACTGGAGGAAAAACCAACACCCGGTGTTCGAACCCTGGTTCGCCCTGGCGGATCTCCCACCCGACAACTACACCGAGGCCGCACGGGAATCGTTGAATACCCTGACCCGGCCGGACGATGCCCGCGTCAACCCCCTCATCCTGAAGGCGCTTTCCGAAAATCCCCCCGCCGGCATCGAACAACTCGCGGAACAATACGCCACTGTTTTCCGTGAAGTCACCGCCCAATGGGATCTGATCCGCAAACTCGAGCCAGCTCCATCCACCCTCTCCGATGCCGGCGCCGAAGCACTGCGCCAGATCCTTTTCGCGGAGAACGCCCCGGCAAACCCGCCTTCCGGCGACATCCCGCGCCTGTTCGATGTGCCCACCGCCCAGCGGGTCCGCGCCTTGAAACGCAAGGTGGACGAACTGGATGCGACTCATCCGGGCGCGCCTCCCCGCGCCATGGCGCTGGTGGACAAGGAAGAGCCCCACGACCCGCGCGTCTTCCTTCGTGGCAATCCCAACAATCCCGGCCCCGAGGTACCGCGCCAATTCCTGTCCGCGCTTTCCGGCGAGGATCGAAAGCCGTTTACCCAGGGCAGCGGCCGCCTCGAACTGGCCCGGGCCATCGCCCACCCGGACAACCCGCTCACGGCGCGTGTCATCGTCAATCGCGTCTGGCTCCATCACTTCGGCAACGGCCTCGTCGCCACTCCCAGTGACTTCGGCCTTCGCTCCGACCCTCCCACTCATCCCGAGTTGCTCGATTACCTCGCCTCCTCCTTCATTCGCAACGGTTGGTCCCTCAAATCGCTCCACCGCGAAATCATGCTTTCCAGCACCTACCAGCAAGCCAGCGCCCACCGCCCCGAAGCCGCCTCCATCGATCCCGCCAACACCCTCCTCTGGCGCATGAATCGTCTGCGTCTCGAACTCGAACCCATGCGCGACGCCCTCCTCTACACCTCCGGTTCGCTCGACCTCCAACTCGGCGGTCACGCCGTGGACATCGTCGGCGGCGACTACCGGAACCGCAGGTCCGTTTACGGCTTCGTGGAACGCCAGAATCTGCCCGGCTTGTTCCGCACGTTCGACTTTGCCACCCCGGACACGACCAGCCCGGCCCGATTTTTCACCACCGTGCCGCAGCAGGCCCTCTTCATGATGAACAGCCCCTTCATCATCGATCAGGCCCGGCGGCTCGCCGACAAGTCCACTCACACCGCCACGGCATCGGATGCGGGCCGCGTGCGTCATCTCTATCAACGACTGTTCCAACGGGATCCCTCCGCCGGGGAACTGGAACTGGGCCTGGAATTCATCCGGCAACAGCAACACGAGAACCCTCCGGCTCTTCCGGCTCCAACCTGGCTCTATGGCTATGGCGCCTTCGTGGAGGACAACGCTTCCCGTGTGGACTTCACGCCACTGCCTCATTTCACGGGCGAGGCCTGGCAGGGCGGCCCGGAACTCCCGGACCCCAAACTCGGCTGGGTCATGTTGAACGCCGAAGGCGGCCACCCCGGAACCCACCCCAATCATGCCGCCATCCGTCGATGGATCGTTCCCCACACCGGATCCGTTCGTGTCTCGGGCCGCCTGCGTCACGATTCCGATCAGGGAAACGGCGTGCGAGCGCGCGTCGTATCCGCAAATGGAGGAATACGCGGGGAGTGGATCGCGCAAAACAACGGTCTGAGGACCGGCATCGATCCCTTCGAGGTGCGTGCCGGGGAATCCATTGACTTCATCACCGATTCCCGCGAGGACATTGGCTTCGACTCCTTTCGCTGGACGCCCGTCATTCGTTACGTCGGGTCTTCGCCGGAACACGGGGAAATGGCGGGCAGGGAATGGAACGCGAAGACCGACTTCTCCGGACCGGACCCCGATCCCCGGAAACCGCTGGAGCCGTGGGAAAAATACGCGCAGGTGCTGTTGATCTCGAATGAGATGATCTTCGTGGACTGATTCGTGGAAGTGGGGCGTTTAAGAGCCTGTTTTAAAAATCGAAGGGGTCCTGTTTTCCCGGAAAAGGCTCTCTGGCGAGGCGCGACGAGGGAGCATAGCCTTCGCTCTGTGACCGAGGAGCAACGAAGCCAGAGAGCCTTTTCCGGGAAAACCCTCCGGG